>SHUT01000025.1 GCA_009691255.1 Ilumatobacteraceae bacterium | reverse complement strand
TCAATCGTCAACATCTGTTCCATCATGGGTAGCGGAGCAAATGAGCTCAATATCATCGCCTACACGGCAGCCAAGGGAGCGTTGCGAAATCTCACCTTGCAATTGGGTTGCGAATGGGCAGACCGCGGCGTACGCGTTAACGCAGTGTCGCCCGGATTCATCATTACAGAAATGGTGCGACCAGCGCTCGAAGCCCTCGGTATGGATAAATGGATCGCCAGCCGGACTCCAATGCGCAGAATAGGTGAACTCGAAGAGATCGTTGCACCAGTAATGTTTTTGGCATCCGACGCCGCAAGCTACATCACTGGTCACGACCTGCTCGTGGATGGCGGAACAAACGCAGCCAATGGTTATTACCAGATTCCGCCAATCCATCATGAGTGGAACGCCGAGACTGCGCCACGAGTTGGTCAGGGTTATCCCGGAATCCAACCACGTCCAGATTGGTATCAAGCTTTGTCATCTGGCATCCCCGGAATCCATTATCCGGTACCAGAGGCCTGATCGGCAATTTTCTTCGCCGCTAGATCAAAAATTCAGAAACACGATGATCTCGCATCGCAGACTGCGCACGCTTCACGACTTCGGTCCACAACGACATTGCGCGCTCACTCGAAACATCTAGTGAGCCAACGGCAAACACCGGAATGATCCATCCGTACAAAACTCCGACACGATAGTCCTGATAGAACTGCTCAAAAGAATAATTCTTGACGCCATTTTTTGTAAGTTCATCATGGTAAATGTGCAAAAGCGAATCTTCATTTTCTTGACGAACAGCAGTGCTGACACTCTGACTCATGAAATACGCAACGTCGTAAGCTCCACCACCTTTACTGCAGGTCTGAAAATCAATCATCCAGACATCGCTGTTATCGCCAAAGAAAAGATTGTCGAGTCTAAAATCAAAGTGAGCAACAGTGTTTGGCATTGCGGCAATGCGGTCAAGCAACTGATGGACATTGGCGCCATATTGCTCCATTACTCCCACCATGTCTGCATCAATAGCGTGTTCAAAGACCTGCATGAATCCAGGCAAAGACGCTTTATAGACTTCGCTGCCAATCTTCATTCCGTCTGAGTTTGCCATCGGCAACCAATCAAACGAATCGAGTTCGGTTGTTTGCCAAAAATGGGCGTGCATTCCGGCAACTGTGAGCATCACAGAAGCCGCATCAGTTGCCGTCACGCCAGCTGCTTGATCTCCGACGCGCAGATGTCCGAGGTCTTGCAACACCAACACATAATCGTCATTGACATAATCAGCAGCCACATAATGAGCGCTAGGCACGGTTGGCAATCGTGGGGCAATTTCTGAATAAAAATGAGCTTCGCGCTCAAACACTCGGGCCGGCGCCAACATGCCCCGAATCATTGCGTCTTGTGTCGGTATTTTGCAGATCACACTGCTTGGCCCTGTGCCGCCTGTGTAAGTAACGCCAAGCCTTCCGACTTCTCCCATGAATCCAACCCCAGCACCCATATTGTGTGGCGTGAGCGAAGCAACAATTGTTGAAGCATCAATGGTTCCACTCGCACGCAACGACTGCGTCATCCAATCTGTTGTAATGCTCGCGACAGTGGTTGGTAAACGGCTCATTAATTTTCTCCTCTGACAAGATTGTCTTGTGTACAGGCAACGACCGTAGTCGGATGTGCCTATCCGCGACCAATCATCCCTGTGCCAGCAACCACCGTTGCCACATCGCGAGCAAATCGTGGTGCTAGATGCGCACGAACGACATCAAGAGCCACATCACCGCGTGGGTCTCCGGCTCTCTGCAACACATCGAGATCAATGATTGTCTGCTCGAGTGCTCTGCCAAGTTGGCGGTGCGCCGCAAGAACCTTCTCGCGATCCATTGGCGCGGGCACATCTGCCAAAGTACCAAGGGTTTTCGCGCGCTCGCGAACAGCATCTGCGGACGCTCCTGTCACACCTTCTAGTGCGCCCGCCGTATCGCGCAGCACTTTGGTCATTGCATTGTGTTCGTCAACAACGTACGAATCATAAACTGGCACCATCTGGCGCAGTTCTTGAATAAGTGATTGCATCATTGCGGCTGTTGCTTGTGCTTTTGGATTCGACAAGTTCGGCATGAGTTCTTCGCCGATGGCATATATCAAACTCATCAAAATATCGTCAATACTTGGGCTGGTGTTCATGATGCCGCTCCTGGATAATTCATTTGTTGTGAGAATGCCTTTAGTGCCGGAATACTGGACTGCACAAGATACACATGCAGCAGTTGATGGTGTTCTCCGGCAAGCCGGCGTGAGATTGCCGAGTTCACTGGTACGGCAATATTTGCTGTACCCAACATATTGAAATAGTTGATCTCTTCAGCCGTGACATTAAACCCGGTGAGTTCGTTGTAGTACGCCAAGAATCCGCCTTTGTCACGAGGGTGATCCATGATGTGCGTATTACTCAGCAGATCCATCGTTGTCATCCAGCCCAAGTCCTCGCGGGGATCGCCAACTCGAGAGTTTTCCCAATCGATTAATGCAGTTACTTTGCCGTTTTCATACAAAAAATTGGCGGGGTTAAAGTCGCCGTGCACAAGAGCAAGTGGTAACGCCCGTGGTTTTGTGCGACGCAAAGTTTGAAATAGATCAATCAATATCATGATCGATGGATCAAATGCCACAGACGGATACGACGAGATGTAGTACTCACATGTTGAGTCGATGTAATCATCCCAAGACGTGGTGACAATGCCTACTCCGCGCGGATCACTAAGTGCACCAGTTGGGTCGATAGTGGCGATATCAGTTGTATGCAACTCAACGAGCACCTCGCACAAGTGACGCACAACATCATCAACTTGATCTTCGTCGGGGCCACCATTAAACAAGTCAGACGTATTTCCGTTGCCGTGCATCCGCTGGATAACCATCGCTGCTTCACCAAATGGAGTGGGGTCGAGTTCGTATCCATAACTCTGGCTCACCGGCACACCGGTATTCAGGCGAATCGACTCAATCAATTCGTGTTCTACTGCACGACTGGTGTACAAAATCGCCACTTCTTTGGGCGGATCTTTGCGCAAAATAAGCGACATCTGTTCTTGTACGCCAGCACGCAGCAGTCGAGCGGTACAGCTATATGTTTCGCGAGAGAACCCACCAGGTATCTGCTGGAAGCCTTCGATGCTGACATCTTCAGCGTCGGGAAACCTCTTCTTCAAAAAATTAACCAACGACTGTTCCAAAGACATCCCCCGATATACATTCTCAATGAATTGTTGTTGAACGATAGTACATAGGATGACCACATGACAATTGACCGAATCTCTACCGACAAACTTCTCACGACCACTCGCTCTGTGCGTAAAAGACTTGACCTCGGCCGTGCCGTTGAGCCAGAGATCGTGCAGGAATGTATTGAAATCGCCATGCAAGCCCCGACCGGAACAAATGCGCAGAACTGGGCATTCATGGTGGTCACTGATGCCGCCAAGCGCAAGGCCATTGCCGACGCATACCGCCAAGGCGGAGAAGTCATGTCCGGCTCGGGATACCCACCACCCCTCGAGCCTGGTGACCCACGCGAACACGTCATGCCCAAAGTCATGGAGTCAGCGCAGTATCTGGGTCAAGTACTCGAACAGGTGCCCGTACATGTTATTGCCTGCGTCAAAGGTCGGGTTGAGTCAGTACCCATGGTGATTGCCCAGGCCAGCACGTACGGATCTATCCTTCCGGCGGCATGGAGCTTCATGTTGGCATTGCGTTCTCGTGGTCTCGGCACGGCATGGACCACAATTCATCTGTTCCAAGAAAAAGAAATCTCCCAATTGCTCGGCATCCCCGAGGACTGGACCCAAACGGTTCTCTTCCCCGTGGCGTATTACACGGGCGATGATTTCAGGCCAGCCCATCGACTACCAGCAGGTGAGATGACCCACTGGAATTCCTGGGGGAGCCACCGCTAGCCTTCGCCCCCCGAATGCGACATGGCCAAATACTCAAGAAATATGCAGGTAATCCCCCACTTGTGCTGAGTAATGGAATAACTTATTGATATGAAAAAACGAGAGTTAATCCATGCAGTAGCCATCCACACCGACGTTGATAACAAGACGGCGGCCAAACTTGTCGAAGGAACAATTGACGTCATTCTTGCCAATGTCGCCAAAGGTGAAATCGTCAACATTTCAGGATTTGCAAAGTTTGCAAAAATCAAGCGTCCTGCTCGTATGGCCCGTAACCCGGCCACTGGTGAGCCAGTAAAAGTCAAGGCAAAAACAGTTGCCAAGATTACTGCGCTCAAGGGCTTTAAAGACATCGCACTTGGCGTTTCACCAGCACCAAAAGTTGTGACTGTCCGCAAGCCTGCTCCAGCGAAAAAAGCCGCTCCAAAGAAAGCCGCTAAGAAAGCCGCTCCAAAGAAAGCCGCTAAGAAAGCCGCTCCAAAGAAAGCCGCTAAGAAAAAGCGCTAGTCCAACTCGTCAGGGTTTGCCTTGACAAAAATCTAAACGACCCGTTCGTTGTGTGAAAACGCAATGAACGGGTCGTTTTGTTTTTCTAGTGAGGCTGTATAGCCACTAAGACATCCGTTGCTTTGCACAGCGCCAGTACCTCATCACCTGGCGCAAGCATTAATTGATGCGTTGCCTCCTGCGTAATTGTCGCAGTCATCTTTTGCCCTGCAGAAACGGCAAGTTTTACTGAAGACAGGACCCCTCCGTGTTTCACTTGAATCACCGTCGCGCGCAATTGATTGCGCGCACTTAATTGCAATCGATCGCTCGAGTCTGCATCCAGAACAGTGTCATGTCCTTGGCCCAGGAGTTCATCTAGAAACCTCACCACTGCACGTGCTTGTTCGCGGCGCCACACGGCCACTGCTGAATCTTCTCGATCTTGAAGTAACCCTGTCAGCACTACTTGCAGCACAGATCGTTGTTGAGTTAGAAATCGCTGCGGTGCTAATCCCGATTCATGACGTAGCAGTAACTTGACAAGGAGTTCTGTGCGAATCTCGCGGATGTGTTGCACTGGACGATTGAGCCAATCTCTGCGAATTTGGTCTCCGGCTTTAGTAAGTTTCAAAATCATTTTTAATTGACCTCGTGCACCAGTTGAGTCTGCACTACTCAGATATTTCTTTTTAACCAATCCATCAAGAGTTCGATACACAACGGGTCGGCTGACTGAATAGATTGCGCCGAGTTTTGTTGAGAGATCAAAATGCTGGGCGATCTCGTATCCGTGAGTTGCTCCATTTTCAACCAACGCCAAACATGCTCCCTCAAGGACAGAAACTTCTTCTAAATCACTCATTGACACACTCTATAGTCCTTATCGGACTATTAGATAGTCAGTTTGCTACCACTAGAGTAAAAACATGGCTTCACCACCTACCATCGGCGCCAGAGTTATCCTTTGCGGCGGCATCGCCGCAATCTTGTCGGCGTGCACATCCGACTCAACAGGCGTCACCAATACTGGGCGAGAAAAAATCGTCATCAACGTGGCGGCGACGGCTTCACTCGCTCTGTCTTTCAACAGCATCATCGACGCCTTTGAGATGCAGTTTCCCGAATTCTCAGTCAGTCCCACTTTTGCCGGCAGTGCCACATTGGTGACACAGATCCAAAATGGTGCATCGGCCGATGTCGTGGCATTGGCAGACACGACCAACATTGACAAGCTTGGTGCGTCACATCATATTGATACTGAGTCTGAGCAAATCTTTGCCACTAACACAATGACCATCGTGGTGCCACGCACAAACCCTAAAAAAATCACAGGATTAACTGATCTCGACAATGCGTCGCTCAACGTTGTGCTCTGCGCCCCCGCCCAGCCTTGCGGTGCATACGCCAAGCAGATCCTTGAAAAGGCAAACCTCCGTATTTCGCCAAAAAGCCTCGAAACAAGCGTCAGCGGAGTTGTGAGCAAAGTCTCAACTGGTCAAGCAGACGCCGGCATTGCGTATTACACCGACGCCCTTGCAGCCACCGACACAATAGACACCGTGCGTATCCCGGAGTCACAAAATATTATTGCTCGCTATCCCATCGCTCGAGGCGCGATGTTGTCCGCTATCGCGCAACAAGCTGCTAACACGTTTATCGCTTTTGTTGTTGGCAAAAACGGCGCAGACATCCTGACTAACTACGGATTCATGCTCCCATGACACACCGTTCACGCGCAGTCAATAGTCCTCGTGGATTCTCTGCCGTAGCTATTGCATGCGGAGTTCTCATTGCCCTGCCATTAGTGGCGCTTGTCATCCGTGTTCCGTGGAGTCAATTTTGGTTGTCGCTAAGTAGTGACGCCGCAACAACTGCGCTATCTCTTTCTATTCGTACATCGCTCATCAGCACATCTTTAGCGGTCGTCACTGGGCTCCCTCTTGCATGGCTCCTTGCGCATCGTAATTTTCGTGGCATCGCAATAGTGCGTGCGCTCTGCGTGTTGCCCATGGTATTGCCACCGGTTGTCGGAGGGGTTGCACTGTTGTATGCCTTTGGCACGAAAGGCGTTGTGGGTTCTGCGCTCAATGACTGGTGGGGAGTTCGTTTGGCTTTTACTCAAACAGCAGCAGTCTTGGCGCAATACTTTGTCGCCGTACCATTTTTTATTGTTGTCATGGAGTCAGCATTTCAGCAATTCGATCAACGGCTTGCTCATGCTGCACGAACATTGGGCGCAGGTGCGTGGCGCACCTTGGTCACTATCACTCTGCCGGTTGTTCGACCTGCACTCATTGCAGGCATAGTTTTGACTTGGGCGCGCGCACTAGGTGAATTTGGGGCCACAATCACTTTTGCTGGTAATACACCTGGCCGCACTCAAACGCTGCCGCTCGCCATCTATATGGCATTTGAAAACGGCGACGATCAGGCACTCGTACTTTCGTTCGTCATGATGACTGTTTCATTTGTGGCACTCGTACTCTTGCGCCAGCACTGGATCTCTGCACTCAAAAGAGGTGGACAATGAGTCTTCGTCTTGATTTTGTTCTTGAGCGACGCAACTTCAATCTGGTGGTCGACCTCGTCGTTAATAACGGCGAAGTTCTGGCAATCACTGGGCCCAACGGATCGGGCAAAACCACCACACTTCATGTGATTGCTGGTCTCCTGCCCTGCACACACGGCTTGATTTCTTTTGATGATGTCATCTTTGACGCGCGCTCTGACACACAATCAGTATTTTTGCAGCCAGAACACCGCAGAGTTGGTGTGGTGTTCCAGGGTGGTGCACTATTCCCCCATCTAGATGCGCTCCAGAACACTGCATACGGACTACGAGCACATGGAATTTCTGCATCTGATGCCACTGCCCGAGCACACCAAATGCTGCACACATTCACCATCGACCACTTAGCGACTTCTTTTCCGCATCAACTCAGCGGTGGCCAACAGCAGCGTGTTGCATTGGCTCGCACCTTAATCACGCAGCCTGACATTTTGGTACTTGACGAACCCACTACCGGTCTTGACTCAGAATCCCATCATGACACCGTGCAACTTCTGAGCGAGATATTCGCAACATTTGCTGGTCCTGTACTGCTCGTGTCGCACCAGCGCGACGACATCTCGGCATTGGCAACCTCAACAGCGGCTATTGTTGTAAACCGCGCACAAAACACAACGTTGGCCATTTTGCAACGTTAAATGAATACGACCATTACCTAGTGCGGAAGTGTGTAGGTATTTTCTAGTTCGTCTTGCACCACCGTGGCCACAGTTGCCGTTGTGTCAACTACAAGTTCGGCATCAAGGGTGCGGGTTCGAAACGACCAACCCTCTGGCATTGATAATCGTGAGCCAAGATCACTTAGATTGTCTGCAGTCAAAGTTGGATCAACCCCCACGCAATAGGCCTGCATCACATAAGCACGACCATCCGGATTAACGAGTTCATGCACTACAGATCCTGCATCAAAAAAGAACACTGCACCACGATTGACGTATCGCTCAACATAAGACTGTGGCAATGCTTCGGTACCTAGATCTACGGTGGCAATACGCCGCATCGTAAGACCATTGAAATCACGAAACACCGGATCAACTACTGCAACTTTGGTTCCAAGACCATCCAGCATCCAGTGGCGAGGACCATTGAGCTTTACAATTACAGCGCCCATCTCGGCAGCAATCGTTGGTGCATCAAGAGTCTCCCATAATTCTTGCGGACAATCGTTCAGCATCTGAGTGCCATACACCTCTGCTTGTAGCCCAGTATCTCGCATATAAATGGCCAGAACTTCTCCGTACCGAACTCCGCGCATATCAGAAATAAGCCTTTGGGGTGTGTTGCTAGTCATAGAGAATATTCTATAAGACAAACAAATAATCTTCGGCGATAGATTCAAGTGATGAATCGATTTCGCGTAGTCGTAGTCCCGATGATTGCACTCGTGTCACTCCTTATTGCGTCTTGTGGCAGTTCATCATCAAATCAATCCACGACATCTGAGCCCACCGTGCCACCAGAAACTACGACCTCAATTGAGCAAGCCACCACCACGGCAGTAGCGACAACAACCACTATTGCGCCACCACCGAGCGTATCTATGGCATTTTCGGGCGATGTCTTGATTCATAGTCAGTTGTGGACTCAAGCACAAAAAAACAACAGAGGCAATGGCTATGATTTTTCACCCATGTTTGCACGCATCAAGCCACTACTTGACAGTGTTGATTTTGCGGTCTGTCATCTTGAAGTTCCCATCGCCCCGCCTGGAGAAGCGCCATCTACTTTCCCGTATTACGGTGCACCTCGTGAATTAATTGGCGCAATCGCTGGTGCCGGATATGACCGGTGCTCAACTGCTAGTAACCACGCTCTCGATAAAGGCAGACTCGGCATCGATACAACTCTCAAAGAATTCGATGCTGCTGGCATCACTCAATCCGGAATGGCACGAACGCCTGAAGAAATCGAACCCAAAATTATCAAGATCAACGGCATCAATGTGAGCCACCTTTCTTACGCTTGGGGTTTCAATGATATTCCACTTCCCCGAGACGAACCTTGGCGAGCAGCCCAAATTGACCCTGCACGCATTATTGCTGACGCCAAAAAGGCTCGTTCTCTGGGCGCACAAATGGTTATTGTCAGCATGCACTGGGGTCAAGAGACAGTAGCCAACGTCACCGGCTACCAACTCAAGAACGCAAAAGCAATTACTGCATCAGGTCTGATTGATCTGGTTGTCGGACACCACGCGCACGTGGTGCAAAAAATTGAAAAGATTAACGGCATCTGGACAGTATTTGGCCTCGGAAATGTCTTGAGCAATATGCCCACCCGAGCAGCATTCCCCCCCAACACTCAAGATGGCATGATTGTCACGGTCAAACTCACTCTTGCAGCGGATGGCAAAGTTGCAGTCGATAAGCCCCGCGTGCATCCCACATGGGTTGACAAGAATAATGGCAAAGTAATTCGTCTCGTCAAGACAGACTTACTCAATGCGACAGTCTCAGCGGCAGTAAAAACTCAGTTGCGTATTTCTCTGGCGCGAACAGCAAAAGTAGTAGGCAAATTCATCGTCGCTGACTGAAATCAGCCAGCGCCAATTGCATTTATAGACGGGCCAAGTATGTCCGCCATCGTTGGTGTCAGCCATTTCACTACGGTATTCGACAGATGATGGTCATCGCGATAAACCAATATATTTCCGACTACTACTGGACAAAAGTCATCTGAGCACAGCCAACGCCTAGGTTCAATAAAACTCACAGCGGCCTTCAGTGTGGCCTCTCGAATGACATTGTCAATCGCAACAACTGTGCCCGTTGGAGCACGCGGTGCACAGCCCCCAATCGAGCGCCGCCGAGCCAAAATGCATTCCGGAACAGACGGCACAGGGTCTGGTGTATCGCCCAACATAACCGGCTCAATTCCGTCTGTGCGCAATGAATCAAACAAGGCGGGCAGTTTTTGCTTCCATACTTTTGATTTAATGAAGTCTCTGTCTATCGAATCGCGATCTCCGTAATACTCCGAGAGCAAAACAACATCAGCTCCTTCCTTGATCATGTATTTACGCACGTTATTACGCCAAGCAGAACAATGAGTAAAATTAACGGCATCGTGGACGTTGTACGGAACCACGTCAATAAACGGACAACCACCTTGGGTCAGTGTGAGCAATCGCCAGTGACGCTCTTTGGCGATTGAATTAAGTGCAGTGAACCATTGCGCCGCGTGTGAATCGCCCCAAAGGGCAACAGTGATCGAACCGTTGATATCCCCAAAAATACAATTCGGTTTTATCGTTGTGTCGTAATACTGGTGGCAATCGTTCTTATAGATAAGCGGCATATCATTTTCTGCGCTTAGCAATGAAGGCTCCAAGTTATCTGGCACCACTTGTGTTGCGACCGCATCTATAATCGCCTGTAGCGGCGCAGTATTGACCATCGAGATGGGAACGGGCCTCATTGCCACAGTTGTAGTAGTACTCGCAACGACACCTGTTGACTCTGTTTGAGAACTCAAAGTCGTTGCAGTCTGCGTCGTAGTTGTGGGCACAACAACTGTGGGAGCAACCGCAATCACCCCCGTAGAAATACTCGGGTCATATCTCGCTAATGCCACGCCAGTTACAAGACCACTCAACACCGCGCCCGCACCGAGAACAAACACCATGCCCGGTTTGGTAACAAGGGTTAGTGAACGACGAATTGGGTTTTCAATGAACGAAAATCCCAGCGCCGAGAGCCCCACAGTAACAAATAAGAGCGCAAACTTATGCTTTGCCCCGAACTGATCACCCGCATAAGCCTCGCCAATAATCAGGATTGGCCAATGCCACATATATAACGAATACGAACGCGCACCGATCCATTGCAGTGGTTTAATGCCAAGAACAACGAGTGGACCACCCCGTGCATCGTCACCCGCTAACAAAATACTTGCTGTCCCAAGTACAGGAATAATAGCGATCCATCCCGAAAACTTAACGATGTCCCCAAATGTCGTCACCGAAATTGCGATACCAGCAACGCCAATCCAGCCGATGACGGCGCGGGTTGCCCCTGATATCCGCTGCGCCTCTTTGTAGAAAACGGCCAACAATGCACCGAGACCCATCTCCCACGCTCTGGTGTGTAAACCAAAGAACGACCATGACGGATCCGAACTGCTTAGCATCACACTAAGCGCCAACGAGACCACAATCAACACGCCCATGGTGGCCCCAACCCGCCGCCGAATATCGCGCGCACCAATCGACACCACAGCAATCAAGACAGCCCACACCATATAGAACTGTTCTTCTACGGCCAGAGACCAATAATGCTGAATAGGAGACGGTGGTAATGCAGAAGCTAAATAATCGGTGCCCCTGCGAGCAAAAACGAAGTTAACCGAAAACACCGCAGCGGCCTTTATATCGTGGGCAAGATTGGCTAGCCGAGTTGGCTCAAGCCACGCAACGGCACTCGCCGCAGTGGCAATAAGTACTACTGCCGAGATCGGCAACAGTCGCCGGATGCGACGAGAGTAGAAGTCGCGCAACGATATGCGCCCCGTTGAAACTCTTTCATCTACTAGCAATGACGTAATCAAGAAGCCAGAAATAACAAAAAATACATCGACTCCGACATAACCACCCTTGGTTCTGGGCACTCCAAAGTGAAATAACAGAACCGCAATCACTGCCAATGCACGAAGACCTTCAATATCGCGACGATGCTTCACTCGTTACACAATACTTGACCACCCTAATGGTGACCGTGGCAACAGGCTTACTAGATAAACTTGGTCCACCGAGCCACATATCTAGACCGTTTCCCCATGACCTCTCCCCACCACTATTCTTTTCCTACCTCACGACTCTGTGTCGTTGCCGTGACGGGCATAATGCTTACTCTTAATGCTTGCAGCATCTCTGATTCATCGCCAACCGACCCACTGCCAACCATCGCAACTACGCCAATTGAAGCAACAACTGTTGCACCAGCCCCTATCGCCCCGACCACTGTGCCAGAACCCGTTGTCAAGAAATGTGTAATTACTGCCAAAACTCTGTCAAGCACATCGCGAGGCAAAGATGTCATCTGTCTGCAAAAAGCTCTCATTGCTGCGGGTTTTCTGACGAGCAAGGCAACTGGCTTCTACGGTCCAGCAACTTTTGGCGCTATTAAAAAACTCCAAGAAAGCCGCGAGTTGTTTGTTGACGGAAAAGTTGGCCGCGAAACTGCACTATCGCTCGACGTCTGGCCCGCTGAAGTCTCTTTAGTTGTTCGCACCGCACCACCAGCGATCAACGCGGTCGATCTCATGGGCTTTGCGCTGTCATCTGTTGCTACAAGTGGCCCCGATGCTCCGCAGCTTCCGGCTCAATCCGGAAGAGGTCGACGTGTGGTCTACAGTCGCGCTGGCCAGCGAGTGTGGGCCGTGAACGCCACCAATGTGGTCGTTCGCTCGTGGTTGGTCTCAGGAAGTAAATACGAAAACGAACTCCCTGGTACGCACAAGGTCTATAGCCGATCAGAAAAAGCAACTGCCATAAACGGAAAGTCGTACTTTTTAAAAATGATTCGGTGGCTCAAGACAAAAAATAATTCGATTGGCTTCCATGCTTTGCCGTTGCATACTGCTGATGACTCTGCATTTCAGACTGAAGAACAACTTGGACTTCGCTTGTCTGATGGCTGTCAGCGCCAAGCAAATCTTGATGCCGACTTCATGTGGAGTTTCGCCACCATTGGCACACCCGTCATCGTGCTCTGAAAATAATTTCTCAGTACCTCAAGGCAGTGGGTGCGGATGAGCAGTTGGTTGCAAAATGGCATCTGTTCCGCCGTCAACAAATAACACTTGACCAACCACAAATGACGCTTGCGTCGACAACAAGAATGCAATCGCAGACGCAACCTCTTGAGGTTGACCCCATCGTCCGCGTGGAATCGGAATCATGCCCAAGCGCTCTTTCATTAACGGCATATCCAGCAACGGTCTTGTCATGGCCGTATCAATCACTCCGGGCGCAACTGCATTTAGACGTATCCCAGATTGCATCCAGTCGTTTGATTGCATGCGCACCCAAAATGCAATCGCCAACTTGCCAGCAGGGTACCCAATGTATTCGTCGCGTTGATTAAAATGGGCGACAGCAGTTTCTTCGTTTTCGTTAAGAAAAATCATCGCGTCCTCAACAGTCAGACCTGGTGTCATCGTGGTGGAGTTAGATGAAATCATCACTACTGCTGGGTTATTGCCCTTCTCAAGCGCTGGTCGCAAACCGTTAACCACAGCAAGAGTGCCATAGAAGTTGATCCGAACCTTGAGTTCATTAGATGCCGGGTTGCTCACTCCAGCACATGGCACAAGACCATCCAGTACCCCGCTGCTCAAGGCCATGACTTCGGCGATGATTCGCTCCCGATCTCCAACTTTGGCGAGGTCACCACATACGTCGGCATTATGTAGATCGACCCCGATTACCTTGTGGCCAAGCGCCTCAAGTGCGACTTTTGTGGCAGCACCAATCCCCGAAGCGGTGCCCGTAACACAAATCACTGTGCTCCGTTAATGACTGCGCCTTCATGACGTTGCAACAGTTCGATTGAGTAACCGTCTGGATCAAGAATAAATGCAACTGTGACTGGCCAGCGTTCTAGTCGTGCAGGTGTCATTGTTGATGTGAATCCAGCAGCCACAGCTCGGTCATGAACATCTTGACAGTCATCTACGTTCATGTAGATCTTCCAAAGTGCCGCACCGTGCTCAATCGCTCCAGAACGCTCGAGATGCTGTGCCAACTGCAGGCGACCGCCACCAGCGTCGGCGGCAAGCACGATCTCTTCAACTCCTGGAATCTGTGTTCGTGATTGAACCTTTAGTCCGATGATCTCGGTGTAAAACCACTCCGATCGTTTGATGTCGGTGACATTGATGCAGTACTGACCAACTGTCGTAGCCATAGTTCCCCCTTGTTGTGACGGTATAGATATTACGGAATTAGCGAAAAATCATGGCCGGTCAACCAATGACGTCCGACTTCTTTCACCGGCGCCCATCGATCAACAAGGCGTTGACCAGTTGGATCTTCGTCGGTGATCTGTCCAAAGTCAGACGGGCACGGCGCCATTCGGTTGGCATGAACCTTGAGTTTGTCAAGATCAAAACTAAATAGTTCTGCGGCACTCAGCCCCACCATCAATCGAGTCTCATCAATTGGAATATCGTGAAATGTCTTTGTCAACCAAGCGCGAGTATTGGGCCACGTGCCTTCAGGATGCGGAAAATCATTTCCCCACATAATGTTTCCGACTCCGATTTCATAGCGTTGTCCCAACTCGCGTCGCTTCGTGTTTGATGCACCCATGAACACGTTGCGATCAATGTATTCACTCGGCAACATTTTGATTGCACCCTTAAATGGATCGCCGCCAAGTTTCTCGGTGCCTTTTTGTCCAAGAGCAAGACGATCCCAGAACCAAATCTGTGGAGGCAACCACCAACAGCCAGCCTCTGTGACACCAAATCGCAAACCAGGGAAACGTTCAAAAACGCCCGACCACAACATGAACCACAACGGACGAGCTGGCCACCACACCACCTCGGTGACATAGATACCGAGGTGATTGTCATATTCATCGCGCGACGCCGGACCTGAATGTGTCGATATCGGCATATCTAGTTCTTGGCATAATGCCCAGACGGGGTCGTAATGGCGATCGTGATACGGCAATTGATTCACCCACATCGCCGGAATCATCACACCAGCCAAACCAGATTCTTTGGCTCGCCGAATTTCGGCCAAAACCCGAGGCAGATCAGCAGTAATAGGCACAAGCGCCATTCCGCGACGACGCTCAGGGCTTTGCGAACACAACTCAGCAAGCCATCGGTTATGTGCGATCGATCCAGCAAGGCCCAACTCTGGATCCATGTCGCCTGACATTCCCAAACCTGCACCAAACGGCACGCAAGTGCGACTCTCAACCGCGTCGGCATCCGGAAAAATTATTTCTCCGGCTACACCATCACCATCAAGTTCTTGATCACGTCGCGTCGCGTCCCAACCACTTCGCAATGCTTCTTCGTGTTCTTCGAACCATTTTTTTGCGTATTCCTCGTTGCGCACACCAAGCATGGTGGACTCCTCAAGTGCTTTGTCGCGCTCATCCAAGAAATCATCAAACTGGGGATGAAATTTTGCATCAAGATATTGGCGATACTCAGCCGTTGGAAGTCCGGCGTGGCTGTCGGCCGACACGATGATATATGGGTCATTCATACTTGTCTCCTTTGTATTGAACAATGTCATCCTGGAACCTGTCGTAAGTACGTCGGATTGCTTCGTGACCTCATCGACTCATAACGCAATCGCATTGTTTCATCACCTCGATCACTTGCTGGCATCATCCAAAACTGATTACCCAGAATACCTTCGACAACAACTCCTGCGACTTCTTCTACCGGCGTATAGGCGATTTCTCGTCCAGCGGCTTTCATCTGGCTCTCCAACTGCTCAATCGTTGTGTATGGCGTCTTGCGTGGTCGTTGTTTGGCAAACTCGTCGGTTCGTGATCGCCATGACTCAAATAGTCCAGTGCGCAAAATATTGGGCCCGGGAAACAACACAGAAACACCAATTACCGATTCAACTTCTTGTAGTTGCGCATACAGACATTCAGAAGCAGTCACCACGGCCGCTTTTGTTGCTGAATATTGGGGTGTACCAGACAACGGCGACACGCCACCGTTGCCAGATGATGTGTTCACGATGTGTGCTTCTTCGCCGTGCGCCAACATTGCTGGCACAAATGCGTTGATGCCATGAATTACCCCCATCACATTCACCGCAATCGCCCATTTCCAGTCATTTAGCTCGTGCTCCCACATGCGACCCTCTGCGCCAGCACCAATGCCTGCGTTGTTGCACACCACGTGCACTGAACCATATGTCGCCAATGTGAAATCACGCAATGCATTGACCGACTCTTGATTAGTGACATCGGTGACATGGCCACTGATATTAAGGCCGTTGGCTTGACACTCGGCCACCGTGGTCGCAAGCAGATCAGCCTGCACATCGGCCAACACAACTTTCATCCCCTCGCGTGCGAACCGCTCGCCCATTGCGCGACCAAGACCACCACCGCCACCCGTGACCACTGCGACTTTCCCTGCCAATGTTTTCAAAACTGTCTCCTACAACTCTTTGGAACTATTCGTCGGCCGCAAGCCCAACAAAAGCCGGACAACGTTCGGCTTCTTTGGGCACACCACCTTTGGGCAACGGGACTGCAACATCGTCTACTTTGGGCCCCACTCTGGCCGCGATAGGTGCAAGTTTTTTAAGATCAAATCCATACACATCTGCCGCATTGAACCCGAGCATCTGCTCTATTTCAGTGCGTTCACAATCTGCAAATGCTGCCCTCAACGCTTCGGTGCTATACGGGAAACAACTTTCTTTGTGCGGATAATCACTGCCCCACATAATGCTGTCAACACCAACTTTATGACGCAACGGCACCTCATGTGGCCGAATGAAACTCGAACCTGTGTAGCACTGCCGCGCCCAATACTCACTCGGTTGCAATAGCAACTTTGCCATCACTGGTAGTCCCCAAATGTGTTCTTGAGATCCAACCGCTGTGCGCATTCGAGTAAAGAAATAATCCAGACGAGTCAATTCACCTGGCACCCACTCGGTTCCTTGTTCAGTGAATACGCATTTCAACTCGGGATACCGCTCCAATGCCCCAGACACGATGAGATGCGCTAGTGCGCGATGCGACCACCATGTGATCTCAAGCAAAAAAATCACTGGTGATTCGTCTTCGTCTGTCATTGGTGGACTCGCACCACCACCATGATGATTGACGGGCATCCCCAACTCTTGACACACGTCCCACAACGGGCCGTAGTAATTAATGTCGTACAACTCAGGCAAACCCACACCAGGCGGTACTCCCGGAAGAAGAACGCCACCCGTTAACCCTGCCGACTTGGCCCAGCGAATTTCTTGCACTGATGCAGGGATGTCATACAAATTAATCTGACATATTCCGGCACGACGACCAGGAGTACGACCACAAAAATCAGCCAACCAACGATTGTGCGCACGGAGCCCTGCCCACCGTCGTTCTGATTCGCCAGCGTTCAACGCAGGTGGTTGATATGTCAGTGAGGACTTTGGATAGAACGGCGGAATAGTATTTGGGAAAATAACTTCAGCAACGATTCCGTCTGCTTCCATATCGTGCAAGCGTCGATCAGAGTCCCAATTTCGCGGACCATCTGGTCCGGTCAAATCTTCATACGGAATTTCGTATGTATCTACCCACGCATCAAACTCATTGCGATATTTCTGTTCAAGAAATGGCCGATACTCATGCAGTTCTGCGCCAGCGTGGCAGTCTGCAGAAATAACTGTGTACCGATCATCACTCATGTCGCCCCCCTGCTCTCTTGTTCTCAGATTAGCCATTTATATTTGTGCGCTCACAAGCGCAACGGATATAAAGGGTATGGCGATTAGGCGTTTTTGGACGAGTCCACCGTGCCTGAGTCATTGCAGCGCATACCACTGAGCCAACCGAGCAAACCCTTCGTCTAGGGAAACCCCTGGCCCCCATCCCAAGTGTTCGCGCGCTGGGCGCGGGTCAAACCAATGCGCTGTTCCGAGTTGCTGGGCCACAAACTGGGTGATCGGTGGTTCAGTCGCTCGCACCTTGGGCCACACACGTTCAATCACCCATCCCATGCGCACTGCCAGAGCAAGCGCTATGTATCGAGGCTCAAACGCGACTCCCGCTGCCCCGCAAATAGATCGCATCAGTTCATTGACAGTTCGTGGTTCGCCGTTGGCAATTACATACGCCTGACCATCACATGCGGCGCCAACATGCAGTGCATCAATGGCTCCAATATGTGCGCTGACAGCATTGTCAATATATGTGGAATCAACTAATGCATCTCCGGTTCCGGCAATAGTCAATCTGCCCCGTGATGCTCGCTCAACAACACGACCAACTAATTGTTTGTCACCAGGACCCCAGACTAAATGTGGGCGCGTCGCAACTACTGCGAGGTAATCGTTGCGTGCCATCAACACCATTCGTTCGGCGATTGCTTTTGACTCAGCATAAAAAGAATGTTTGCGGCCCGTGACTGCCAAGCGAGCTACATCGCCAACTATCGAATAGCCAGAATGCACAACAGATGGCGTTGATACATATACGAGGCGCGAGACATTGTGCATCTTTGCTGCGTCTACAACATTTTTACTCCCCGCCACATTGACGCTCTCAAACTCGCTCCAGTTACCCAATACCCCCACACGTGCCGCACCATGAATAATGGCATCACAACCGCGTGCTGCCTGAGCAACTGCCTCATCGTCTCGAATATCAGCCAATACATGCCGAGCATGAGCACTGCCATCAAATGTTGGGGTGTGGCGTTGCAGAGACACGACATCATCGCCCCGACGCACAAGATCGCTTGCAATTGCACCCATCAACAAACTTCCAGCACCAGTGACAAGAATTTTCATGGCTTGTCCCCCGCCAGCACACCACTCATATACGCGCCAAGAGCCGTGCGATCAATTTTTGAGTTATGCCGAATATCGACTGGTAATTCTTTTGTCAACCACACCGCCGCCACCGCTTGTGGCCACACCGCCGCACGCACACCAGCAGTGAGTTCAACATCAGCAGGACCATCTACTCGATCATTAGTCTCTGCCACAATCACCACTTGTTGTACGCCGCGCGCTCCAACACTGACCGCAGCCGCTCGCAAAACCATGGGTAGTGCCTCAGCAGCAATTTCAAGCGGCACTGGTGTCACGACACCTTGGGATGTATGAATCAAGTGCACAACTCGCCCCTCAATCCATACATTGCCATCACTATCACAATGACCAATATCTCCGGTGCGATGCCAGATTTGAGTGTCTCCATCAACACTCACTGTGGGACGCGCCAAATATTGGGTATGCCATAGTGAGTCGTATCCCAACGACATCCACGCCGCCGACACAAGCACCTCGCCCGTCACTCCAACAGGCACAAGGGTTTGTGCATCAGTGCTGTCTAGGTCAGCAATCACCACCCGACAACCCAAGACGGGCCGACCAACACACACTCCTCGCCCCACCCCAACATCAATTAACTCTTGTAATGAAATATCAGTCGCCGGAAGTACTTCTGTCATTCCGTACGGAGTATGTATTTGGGCACGGGGACACAACTTTGCAATGTTGACAAGCGTGTTCACGGGCACTGGCGCACCAGCAGACATCATCAGCCGCACGTTGGCAAGATGTGGCAAAGAACTCGTTGCAGTACGCACAACATTGGCAAGCGCAGCAGGTGATGCAAACACCATCGTGGCACCCACTTGCCTACACACATCGTCGAGTGCAACAGCAGTCAATGTACTGGGAGACGTTACATCCATGTCGGCCAGACCAGTTGTAATTCCCAGCGCTGGCCCATACAGCGCAAACGGTGCAAACGCCGCCACAAAACGATCAGTCGTCGTGATGTTGTAGGCCTGTTGCAATGCATCGCGCTGTTTATACAGCTGTCGATGGGTATAGCGCACTCCCTTTGCTGGCCCTGTTGCGCCCGACGTAAACAACACTGCAGCAAGATCATCTGCATCTGGCTGTGGTGCTGTTACTTTTGCTACACACTTAACTTTGGGCGCACCTAGCAATTCAGATAAGCCAATCATCAACGCCCGCGGAGCCCACCGCAACACTCGCGCCGCGTATGTTGCACGCCGTGGTCCAATAACATGACGCACTCGTGCAGACCGCATCGCCCTACCAAGTTGACGCAGTCCCAAACCGCGGTCAGCAATAACTGCCACTGCACCAATACGCCAACACGCATATACAACGGCGATCAGGTCAATACTCGGTGGCACTAGCACCCCAACTCGGTCGCCGCGTTGTACGCCACGCAGATGAAGAGCCTCAGCAAATGTTGCAACACGTTGTGCAAACTCTGGCCGAGTGACAGACTCGTGAGCCGCAGCGTCACAAATAGCAATGTCGCCATCGTTTTCCCATGAATCAATCTGTGACCACAATGTATTGACAGTGCTATCGGCTTCCCTCATGTGTGTGGGCTGAGTGGGCAGACTGATTTCGTGAATCGCCGTTTCAACAAGCGACGCAATAGACGTTTCTAACACCGCGAGATGACCCGCATCTTTAATGCAATGCAATGCAACATCACTAAAACGATGCATTAAATCGTCAGCAAAATCATCATTGAACACGGGGTCGCGTAGGCCCCACACCAGACGAACCGGCAACGTCAGTGCGCTCAGTCTCTGGGCAACATCAGCAATATCACCGGCCGAAGAGTGTTTGTCTGTCAACGGAACATCAGCAACGAACTCAGCAACTCCGCGCCGTGCATTACCAGATCTGTACGGCAAGGACAGTGCTTTTTTTTGCAACCTCGACAAACCCTTGCCTGGCAACAATGTCGTACCACGCACAAATAACGACGTATGTCGAGTCACCACTGCATGAACTCCAACCGCTGATGCGGCACGTATTAACCACGGGGCCCGCCTACCACTTGGAATCGCAATACCGGTATTTGATAACACCATGCCGGCCACACGCGTGGGATATTGCACCGCCAAACCCATTGCAATCGCCCCACCCCAATCTTGGGCGACTATCCACACAGGCGTCTTAACACCGAGCGCATCTAGTAGGTCGACAACATCACCAACCCGCTCGCGATATACCCGCGGTGACACGCGATCAGAAAACCCCATCGACAAATGATCAGGTGCAATCACTCGAAAATCAGACGACAACTCTTGCAACAGGCGTGACCACACAAACGACCAAGTGGGATTGCCGTGCAAACACAGCACAACTGGAGCATCTTGTCGTGTCGCTGGTCTGTCAAGCAGATGCCAACGATGAGTTGCGCCATCATGACTCGGTACATCGACATTGCGCGACCACACTGGGTCTAGTCCAAATGTCGCAAAATCGGCGACACGCGAACTACTTTTTTTCACCAGAGAATCTCCAGCGCACTCGTATTGAGGCCTGAGCCGATTCCCATGCACAACACCCGTTGTCCTGGTTGAATTTTGTCTTGCACGCTTGCCAGTGTGATCGGAATCGCAGCAGGTCCGATGTTTCCGAAATGCGGAAACGTCACAGGAGCTTTTGTAGAGTCGATGCCTAATCGATCACACAACATCGTGGTGTGCACTTTGCTCACCTGATGCAAGATGTACCAGTCAATTCCGTGCGCCCAGTCAAAATCAATGAGAGCCTCAGCCCATGCGTCTGCGGCTAAGTCCAACCCCGCCACTAAGAGGCCGTGTGTATCGGTAGTCATTCGCTCAAGGTCTCCGACGCATAACGAATTATGTTCAGTAGCCGCACGAGCCATGCCACCCACTAGACGATGTGCATGTGGATGCTGCTGTGTATTGGTCATAACCATCGCTGCTGCACCAGATCCAAGAGTCAGCGATGCAAACTCCGAAAACACATCTAGAGCCGTGGAGTCAGGTTGGCGCAGACGTCGCAGGGTGGCCTCTTGTGTGTAGCGACTGCCTTCTCCGTCAACAATAAGGGCGTACTCAACAGATCCGGCATCTATTAATGATGCTGCAAGATGCATCGCATTAATGAATCCGAGACACGCATTGCCGATGTCAAAGTTCAGACACGCCGACGACAGGTTTAATTTTTCATGAACAAGACACGCAACTGAGGGCTCCAGGTTTTCTTTGCACACCGATGTTGAAATCAGCACGCCCACCTTTGATGGGTCGATGCCAGATTTTTCAAGAACAAGGCGTCCAGCCATTGCCGCAGCATCAGCAAACGACACATCTTCATCCCACCATCGTCGCTCTTCTATCCCAGCCAGACCTGCCAACAAACCAGGTCGCAGACCATTGCGTTTATACACCTCGGTCAATTGCTGATCGATCCAATCCGAGGTGATGACATTGGGGGCCTCAACCGAGGCAACACTCAGCACACCAGCATGCTTGTGTCGAAATACAGAGTTCCCCGTCATTGCAACCATCTTTCGGTTTAGTACTCCTGACAGGCTACTGAGCCATCTTCAGGTTGATACAAGAACTCAATGAACTGCCACCAATACGCCACAACCAAGACGATTGTGACTCAATTATCTCCGTCATCCTGTGCCACACTGTGCAATGGCTTCATTACCGCACATTGTTTTGGTTCATGGGGCATGGCACGGTGCATGGTGCTTCAGTTCACTCCAAAGCGAGCTCGATTCTCGCGGCATACCAAGCATTGCTATTGACTTGCCCGGCCACGGTGCATCAACTGCGCCTCTGACCGACATGCACGGTGACGCCCAATGCGTGGTTGACACTCTTGGCGTATTGCGTTCACGCGGCATCGACAATGTTGTGCTCGTCGGCCATAGTTATGGTGGTGCAGTCATCACTCAAGCCGCGTCATTAGATCACTCGATTTCTCATTTGGTCTATATTGCAGCGTTCACCCCCGAGGCCGGACAAAGCGTGATATCTCAAACAACCCTAAATGTCAACGAAACAAATCTCAGAGACGCCATGACAACTACTGGTGACGGTAATTTTTCAATCAAACCAGAATTTGCTAAAACAGTATTTTATGGTTGTTGCACCGACGCTGTCGCGTCAGCAGCGATAGCGCGCCTCTCGCCACAACCAATAGCTACCTTCGCTCAAGAAGTCACTGGCTCGCCCCGCGATCACATCGCGTCCACCTATGTGCTATGTCTGCGCGACAACGCCGTGCACCCCGAACTCCAAAAAACTTTGGCCACCCTGTGTGGCTCGGTTATCACCCTTGATACCGACCATTCCCCGTTCGTTTCGATGGTCTCTCAAACTGCCGAAATCCTAGAGTCGATTGCTCGCTCAGTCAGTTAGTCACTGCCAGTTCGTCAGCGTTGCGTTTTGGCAAACTAAAGAGGCATAACCTTGTTTTCTATGTCAGAACTACGCGTCGGAGTCATCGGCACCGGGATGATGGGTTGTGAGCATTTGCGCAATCTCATGGGAATATCCAATGCTTCGATAACCGCCCTTTTGCACCTGCAGCCTTCACCTTTCCCTGCATGGTGGCCTTTGCATAGAACTTAAGAGTCGTCGAGATTGATATATTCTCTGGGAGTCTCGCGTTGTGCTTCTTGTAACTTCTTTTGTTATGAACGAATCCAGCCGACCTTGGCAACCAAAAATACGCGAAGAGTTTCGTCACTCATTCGTAATGACGCAGACATGCGCACAGCCCCATTAGGTGGGTAAACGCTTAAGTGATCGGACGTGATCGTCACAGACTCTGTATTGTGCGCTCCCCCAGTTACTGGTTCTTCCGATAAAACTGGTGAGACCAGAACGGCGCAATTGGATACCACGCCATGTCGCTGACCGTTTATCTATTGTGTGGAGTCGGGATCCGGGACTTGTCGATCTTTCTTACGATGAAACGACGGTGCAATCCACAGCAATACGATACCAAAAATTGAGATACCAGCACCCCAATACATAACCGAATAGGCAATCTCAGTCCAACCGTAATACTGAGCCGGGAGGGCCGACACGACTAGTATGACCGTTCCGACAATTAATTCTCTGATGAGATTAAGTTTTCGGAATAGCTTGAGAATCAGTCCAAGAAATGCAGTCCAGCCACAGATCCATAGCGTCCACCATGGCAATGGGGCACGCAATGGAACAACCCGAACGGCGAGGTTATCCCCGCCCGAGATGTTCGCACCGGTGCTTCTAATCGTCGCGCTCGTTTCCATATCAAAGCGAACGATTTCCGCCATTATCGATTCGGGCAGTAAAATTTCGCCCTTTTTATCAACCACAACATCGTCAAATTGGCGCGTACCCACCACTCGAATTCGGTGAAGACCGTTACCCACTGTTTCAGCCGGGAACAATCCAGTCAAAACCGCATTTCCAATTTGGTCAACGACCGCTTCGCTAATAACGACTGGACTGGAAGTTATAGCCAAATAGACAATGCTTCCGGGTTTGTACCTTGTGACCGCCACCGTGACCTTGAGCCAATTTCCTTCTTGGGGAAGGTTGAGATCACTCAAGCGAACTGGGTTTGCCAATTCCGAGTCATTGAATTCTTGCAACATCTCCGCTTCAGATGATTCAACTTTGTTTGTTGTCTTCAATTCGTTTGCGGACGGTTCTTGCACAGCCTTGGCGTCTTCGATACGGGCAAAATCAGTAGCTGTTCGATTAGTTGACTCGAGTAGGGCCAAAGCGATTGCGATGTTATCCACGGTTCCGGTAGGGAGGACCACGAATTGTCCGAGCGTTCGGGCACCGCTGACATCAACCGACACTCCAACACCTGGTTCGAATCCCTTTATTTTTTCACTTCTCAGTTGATCAACCGATCGTTTTGCATTCGATCCTAAATCGGTCGACGAAACTTGTGACGATGCCGTTGAACCATCACTACTCTGCGTACCGACCGGCGAACTTGGTACTGGTCCAGACCCTAGATCGACGGTGTTAACTGCCGGGATCGTCGTTGCGACTTGGGCGAAAACTGTCGACGTGGTGATATTCGCCTCTTCCTTCACCTTGGGAATTTTCGAAGTCGTCGGCGGAACAGTAGTAGTGGTAGTCCCAGTGGTAGTGACGATTTTCGGTTTCTTGTTGCAGTTGTCGAGAAGACTACTATTTTCGCTTCTTTCCTCACAGGCCGCAGGAGGGATCGTGGTAGTTGCTGAAATTGGTACGGCCGTAACAGTGAAACTCCGTGAAGACGCCGATGCCGATGCAAATCCTCCACCAGCAGTGATGTCTGAACCAATCGTGCACGTTCCCGCAGACACAAAAGCAACCACTCCACTTGACGAGTTGACAGTGCACACACCCGTCGTCGAACTAGAAAACGATTTTTTACCCGAGCTGACCCCAGCCGATGGCGTTGCCATCATCGTCGGCGGCGTGGCCGTGAACACATACCTCGAATTATTTCCCGATAACGACAAAGTCCGCTCTATGTTCTTCTTCGCCTTGGGAACAGTAGTAGTGGTTGTCGGCGGAACAGTAGTTGTAGTTGTAGTTGTTGTCGGCGGAACAGTAGTAGTGGTCGTTGGAACAGTAGTCGTAGTAGTCGTAGTAGTCGTAGTAGTCGTAGTAGTAGCGGTAACAGTGAAACTCCGTGAAGACGCCGATGCTGACGCAAACCCGCCACCAGCAGTGATGTCTGAACCAATCGTGCACGTTCCCGCAGACACAAAAGCAACCACTCCACTTG
>SHUT01000001.1 GCA_009691255.1 Ilumatobacteraceae bacterium | reverse complement strand
CTGATGCATTTTCTTGCCACACTCTCTTTCCTTGGGCAACAAGATCGTCAATCCCCCAGAGTTGTAAAAACTGTTCTTGGGTGCGAACAGTAGTTGGTATTGCTATTGCTTGTAATTGATCGATGAGAACTTGCACAGTGATGTCTTGCCTGCCGGGGTTCTGCAGATAATGACCACCACGCTCGTGACCTGCATACGTGCGCAGCCATTGCCGCCAGGGCGTGTGGGCGATCAATGTTGTAGATGGCGAACAGTAATCAATCACGACGACAACACCATTGTCGAGATGTGCAAGTGTTTGTTGGAGCCAGTTGCAAGCGTCTATCAATACGGGAGCTCGCGAACCATGTGGCGCGGATGTCGGCAAACACGCAGGTGGCTCTTGTGCGATGAGTACTTCGACATATTTATCTCCGTCAGTTGTGACATACGCCTGCTTCCAGCCACCGTCATACACCCACAACTCAAATGCCAAATTGTCAAGTAATTCGTTGGCAAATACCACTGCATCAGTGAGCGAAGTTGGCATGACGGCAACTGATTCAATACCAGTCGGATGCATGGCGCGTTGCGCAGCAGAAATTTCAACGGCGACATACCGTAGATGAGACTTGCATTCAAACTCGCTAGACAGCACGCTGCGCGCCAGTGTTGCTGGACCTGCGCCAACATCAACGAATGTGAATATTTCTGGACGACCTAACTGGTTCCACCAGCCGTCGAGTGCGCGAGTTAAAACCGCTCCAAAGAGCGGCCCTACTTCTGGGGATGTGATGAAGTCTCCGCGCCGCCCCGCTCGACCAGTCTTGGACGCGCGTGTATAAAAACCGTGTTCGCCGTATAACGCGTGCGACATAAACTCGGCGAACGAGATCTGTCCGCCTGCGGCTTGGATAGCCGCTCGCAAGTGATCAGCCGCCGAAGGCACCGGCAAGATTGGCCAGATCTCCGAAGTGAAGAACAAGACCAGGCAAGATTCCTAATAACAATGTGGCAAAAGTTGTGATGCCAAGTGCCACGATGAGTGCTGACGGCACGACAACAGGACTGGTATCACCATCGGGCACAGGGCGCATCCACATCTCGCGCATCATGTTGCCGTAGTAACCAAATGCGATCACGGTGTTGACTGCCCCAATGACAGCGAGCGCGTATCCCCATGTTGTGCCAGCAGAAACGAGCGCCTGGAAGGATCCAAATTTGCCGATCCAGCCACCAAGTGGTGGGATGCCAGTCAACGACGCCATAAAAATTGTCATCACTGTGGCCAGCCCTGGTGCGTAAGAAAACAAACCACCGTATGACGAAATAGCACCACTGCGAGTTTTACGTGCAACAGCGATAACGACTGCGAACACGCCAAGGTTCGTTGCTGCATACACCAACAAATATGTCACTACTGCGCGCAGCGCTGCACCTGCAGAGTCGCCTTCACCGGCAATAGCTAGCGGCATCAAGATGAACCCACCTTGACTAATAGATGAATACGCCAACATGCGGACAATGTTTGTTTGACGAAGAGCCATTACATTGCCAACGGTCATCGTGAGCGCAGCAAGGATCCAGAACACTGGTTGCCATACTTCTGATGCGTTAGGAAAACCTACATAGACAACGGTGAGTAGTGCGACAAAACCAGCAGCCTTTGAAGCAACACTCAAAAAAGCAGTTACCGGTGTTGGAGCGCCCTCATAGGTATCCGGAGCCCATGTATGAAATGGCACTGCCGAGATTTTGAAAGCAAAACCAACCACAACAAAAAGCACTGCCACCGCACGGATGGCACTCATATCACCACTGACATATGTTCCGATGTCTGTAAGCAATGTCGAATTGGAGATTCCGTACAAGAGAGACATTCCGTACAGCATGAGTGCTGATGCAAAAACTCCGAGGAGAAAGTATTTCACACCAGCTTCGTTGCTCTTTAGATCACGTTTGCGCCATGCAGCCATCATGTATGCAGGAATTGAGAGAAATTCAAGCGACACAAAAATACTGACAAGATCTCGACTCGATGCCATCATCACCATGCCGAGCAAACTTGACAGCATCAAGACCCAATATTCTCCTTCATAGAAATCACCTTCGCGCAAATAATCAGACGAGAGCAGAACGACAAGATAACCAGCCAAAACAAAAAGGCCCTTCATGGTGAGGCTGAAGTTGTCAACCACATAACGCCCCTCAAATAACGATCGTGTTCCGGCATCGTTGAGCGCCAGCGTCAGAACGGGGATGAATGCACCGAGCAAGGTGAAACTTGTGACGGGGCCCAGCATCCATTTGTTATTTTCAGATGTGAAGAGATCCAACAAGAGCACCAATACGATGCCACCAGCCAAAATTATTTCGGGAGCAAGTGCATGGTAATCAACGCTCGGCGACACCCAATCGGCAGCAGTCGCAAAAACGGAAAAAAGAGCCGCGAACACCTGTCAGCCTCCGAAAGCGGAAAGCACACCCTGTACCGCTGGGTCGATGATTTTAAATAACAGATTTGGATAGACACCCAAAACCAAAATTGCCACAAGCAGTGGCGTCCACGCCATCCACTCAAAGACATTGACATCATGGATGCCTCCGCCGTGGTCATCGTGGCTATCGCCACCGAACTCTGCAGCAGGCTCACCAAATGCTGTGCGTTGGAATAACCACAACAGGTATCCGGCTGCAAGAACTGTTCCGATCGCAGCGATCACCATGAAAATGCGGAAGGTGACTTCTGAAAGTCCAGCAGCAGGTTGGTACGCCGACAGGATGGCCGGGAACTCACCCCAAAAACCAGCAAGACCAGGGAGTCCGAGCGATGCCATGACGCAGAACCCCATGATCCATCCCATGCGCGGCATCTGTTTGAGCATTCCACTGAGCCTTGCAATCTCAAGCGTGTGATAGCGCTCTTTAACACTGCCAGCAACGAAGAACAACATGCCCGTGATCAAACCATGCGCCACCATGCCAAACACTGCAGCGTTAACACCAAATGATGTGAGTGTAGAAATACCCAACATCACAAAACCCATATGTGCCACTGAAGAAAATGCAATCAGGCGTTTCATGTCGGTTTGAGCCAAACAACCCAGCGCTCCATAGATGATTCCGACGACAGCTAGGAGACCGATCCATGGCGCCCATTCTTTGGCGGCGACAGGCAGAATCGGAATTGCAATACGCACAAATCCATATGTACCTAGTTTGAGTAAGACTGCAGCCAAAATAACTGACCCTTGTGTTGGTGCTTCTGTATGCGCGTCAGGCAACCATGTGTGAAACGGAAACATTGGCACCTTGATCGCAAACCCAACGAACATTCCGCCAAAGATCCAAATCTGGGCACTACGACTGATGCCCGCGCCATGCTCGATGAGGAACGGAATAGAGAAACTCTCCGCTCCTGTTTTAAAGAAGAGCGCCAAAAATGCGACCAGCATGAGTGCTGAACCGAACATTGTGTACAAGAAGAATTTAAGTGAAGCGTATTGACGGTGTTCTCCACCCCAGACGCCGATCATGAAGTACATCGGGAGCAAGACCAATTCAAAGAAGACAAAGAACAAGATGAGGTCGCGAGCAATAAATGTTCCGGCCATTCCTGTTTGTAAAATCAACATGAGCGCAAAGAACGCTTTCGTGTTGCCGGGCTCTGGAACATGGTTCCAGCTATAAATCGTCACCAATACGGTGATGACCATAGACAACAAATACAACGGCAAGCTAATGCCATCAATGCCGACGAAATACGTGCTCTTGAGCACTGAGATCCAGTTTGTCTGGGCGACAAATTGCATCTTTCCGGCCTGATCAAAGTTGAACTGCGTGAGTGTGTATACGCCAACGCCCAAAGTAGCGACTGATGTCAACAGGGCCACTGCCTTTGTTGCAGTCTCTTGTGCCTTAGGAATAAAGAGCATGACGAGCACACCAACGAGCGGCAAGAACGTGCCGACCGATAGCGCCCAATTGTTGTCACTGAGGACTTCCATAACGATGTACTCCCTTACGTATTAATAATGACGAGTATGAGAGCGCCGATGGCGGCAGCGCCGAACAACAACGCCCCATACTGATTGACTTTTCCGGACTGAATTGGCCTGATCGCAGAACCAGCACTTTGTGCTACTGCGGCAGAACCATTGACGGCTCCGTCTACGACGCGTTGATCAACGTTTCGATAGACCCAGCCAGACACCTTGCGCACCACTATTCCAAAACCATCAACAATGCCATCAATGATGTTTTGATTAAACCAATAAACAGCCTGCGCAACGGGATGTGCAATCCCGTGAACAATGACTTTTTCGTATAACGCGTCTAGGTAGTACTTATTCTGCAAGAACAAGTATCCGGCACCAAGGGTTTTATTGCGCTGAGTTAGGCCCACAAGTTTGGGATTTCTTTTGCCATACAACTGCACACACAGAACCCAACTTGCAAAACCGCCAAAGAACACGATGAGCATCGACATCAAGCCCTTCGACCATTTAAATGGTGCATGATGGATTTGTGGGGCTATACAGATTCCGTCTGTTGGAGTCTGGGTTCCGCAAGGTGATTCTTGTTCAGCTTCTTCGGCGCGCGGTGCAGAGAACACTCGAGCTTCACCAGGACCACTCGCCATAACCGATATTCCCGTTGGACTAATCACTTCTGGGCGTGGTTCTACCCAATGAGTCATACGCTCCCATTTCTCACCCAATGGTGCAGGGTTTAAGAAACCTGCACCAAGAGCCAGTGCGGCCAAAATCATCAGGGGAACAGTGATCAGCAGACCGCTTTCGTGTGGGCTCCGTGATGCGTGAGCATCGTGAGCATCGTGAGCATCGTGAGCATCGTGGGCGCCAGCTGCTGCACCACGTGGTTTGCCATTAAAAGTCAGATAGGTCGCTCGGGTCATATAAGCAGCAGTTAAAAACGCACCCGTTAATCCAAGCACCATAAACAAGTTGTAGCCATTGTGGCCAACATTGTCGATGATCTCATCTTTTGAGAAGAATCCCGAGAACGGGAACACGCCGCATAACGCCAACGTAGAAATAATCCACGTGACAAACGTGATTGGCATGAACTTGCGCAATCCACCCATGTCTTTTTTCATGTCGAAAGAGTGGTGTGACCCGCTGCGGCTCACCGAACCTGCACACAAGAATAAGCATGCCTTGAAAAATGCGTGAGTGAAAATATGAAAAACAGCAGGCATCCATGCTCCGGCGCCAAGGCCCATCATCATGTATCCCAATTGACTCACTGTTGAGTAGGCCAAAACCTTTTTGATGTCAGTTTGCACAAATGCGAGTGCGGCTGCAATGACGATTGTGATTCCGCCAATTAACACAATCAGATTGAGGCTTGTTCCTAAAATATTCATGCCAGTAAAGAACACCGGATACAAACGGGCGACAAGATACACGCCAGCGACCACCATTGTGGATGAGTGCAAAAGAGAACTCACGGGTGTTGGGCCAGCCATTGCATCTGGCAACCAAGTGTGTAATGGGAACTGACCGCTCTTGCCGATACAGGCAATAAATAAAGCCACCGCGCCGACCGTGATTGTAGCGTGGCCAGGATCACCAGAGAGTGCCCAGGCAGACAAACCTCGAATGGTGAATCCAGAAATACCAAGCGTTTTTTGGGTCCATGCATTTGATGCAAAGAACAACACCGACGTGCCAACTAGTAAACCAATGTCACCCGTGCGAGTAGTGAAAAAGGCCTTTAACGCCGCTCGACTATTGGCACCGTCTTCCCACCAGTGGCCAATCAGCAAGAACGAGCACATTCCCATTATTTCCCAGCCCAATATGAGTTGAATCATGTTTTCTGCAAGAACCATGTTCAACATGCCCGCAGAAAACAAAGTAAGTGCGCCAAAGAAGTGCGTATATCGAATATCGCCACGCAAATACTCAACTGAATAAATCTCGACCAGTGTCGAAATCAAAGTCACCACCACAAGCAAGGTCAAAGACAAACCGTCGATGTGTTGGCCAATCCCAAAAGAGAAGCCTGCGCTCTCCCACCATGTCCATGTCTTAATGACAGGTGCTACAAATGCTTCGGGCGCCGCCCCATCAACTCGCTGGATCCACTGATAAGCAGCCCCCACAGAGATAACGAGTGATGCCAACAGCGAAGCAATGCCGAACTCGCTGCCTTTCATTGGCATTTTCTTGCCATAGCCAATAATCAACATAAAAGCAATAACAGGCATAAGCGGAACCAGCCATGCGTGTTCCAAGAACCATCCAGACTTAAGGACTGTCTCAGCAGATTCGGAAGCCAGAAACATTTTCTTAACCCTTCATCTCTGACAACTCGTCAAGCGAGATAGAACGGCTATTGCGATACACCAACAACACGAGAGCAAGACCCACACCAACTTCTGCGGCCGCCACGGCGATCACATACAGAGCAAAAGTCTGACCATCGGCGGTTCCGTTGCGCAAGGAAAAAGCCAGCAGATTGATATTGACTGAGTTCAGGATTAGTTCGATGGACATCAGCACCAACACGGCGTTCTTGCGCACAATAACGCCGTATACCCCGATGCAGAACAAGATCGCCCCCAAGAAAAGAAACTCGTTAAGCAACATCGTCAGTCCCTGCGTGCCAACACAATGGCCCCGATAACTGCAGCAAGCAGAACAAATGACAAAGCCCAAAATGGCAACAAGTACGGGCCAAAAATCTGATCAGACAACATTTGAGTCGACACAAGAGGAGCGTCTGTGGGGAGCTTTTCATCGCCGAATCCGTCTCGTAATGCAATCAACATGGCAGCCAACAATGTGAGTGCGACCGCAAGGCCAGCAAACCAGTTCTTGTTATTGAGATCGGACTCTGCACCTATGCGAGCACGCGTCAGCATGGTGCCAAACAAAAACAGCACCATCACTGCGCCGATATAAACAAGAACTTGCGTAACTGCCACGAACTCAGCAGCGAGTAAGACATATTGTGCTGCTGCGCCGGCCAATACAACAACCAGCCACAGTGCAGCATGTACGACATTGCTCGTAGTTACCACTCGCAGTGCGCCAGCCACCATGACGGCGGCAATAATAAAGAAACCAATGTTTTGGGCGATCAAGACATCAGAGGCAAACACTATTTTTTGCCTTTTTTGTCCGCGCCCACTTCGAGTTCAGGAGCTTCTGGAACGGTCTCCATCCATTCCCCAAGTTTCACTTTGTCGTGCAACATGTCGGCGATGCTTGGCTCAGAGTATTCGTACTCAGGACTCCAGAACAAGGCGTCAAACGGACACACGTCAACACAAATGCCGCAATACATACACAGTGCATAATCAATGTCAAAACGATCCAACATGTTCACTTGTCGTGGTTTTCCGCCAGCACGACGTGGTGGTGCGAGTTCTTTGTGTCCCTCAATGTAAATGCACCAGTCTGGACACGAACGCGCACACAACATGCATGACGTGCAATTTCCTTCATGCAGGGCGATTACTCCGCGTGAGCGGATAGGGGGAGTTTCTTTTTCGTGCGGGTATTGCACTGTGTTGGCACCCTGAGTGACAGTGCGCGCAAGTGTGCCAAATGTGACACCAAGACCTTTGAAGAGACCAGGAAGTTTGGGCATCAGAACGCCACTTTCAATATTGCCGTGAACATGATGTTGACGAGGGAAATAGGAATGAGAACTTTCCAGGCAAAGCGCTGCAACTGGTCTTCGCGCAAACGCGGGTAACTAAAGCGAACCCACATCACCAAGAATGTAACGGCCATCATCTTTGTGAACAAGATCAATGGGCCAGCGAAATTCATCCAGTTATCAATGCTGTCCATGGTGGTCCAGCCAAACCATGAGAACGGTACGGCCCATCCTCCCAAGAAGAGAACCGATGCGATCATCGCAAAGACGCCAGCAGTAGCGAATTCGCCAATAAAGAAAATCAAGAACCGAAAACCTGAATACTCGGTCATGTAGCCCGACACCAGTTCTGATTCAGCAATCGGCATGTCAAACGGGGCTTGCGTTAGTTCTGCCTGAACGGAAATCATAAAAATCACAAAACCAACAAACTGGGTCAGTACATACGGATTACCCAGGCCATCGAATCCAAACATTGAGCCACTGTTTTGAGCCAGCACGATTCCTTGCAGGTTCATGGTGCCGGCCTGAATAACCACACCGATTACCGCCAACACCATCGGTAACTCATAGGCAATCAACTGGCCAGCCGCACGCAGACCACCCAACAGCGAGTACTTATTGGCGCTTGACCAACCAGCAATCAAGATGCCAAGCACCGAAACAGATGACACAGCAAGTGCATAAAAAATTCCGGCCTCAAAGTTAGTGAACCACGCGTCTGGGCCAAACGGCACCACCGCAACTAACAGAAACGTGCTGGCCAACACGATGAGTGGCGCAAGTTTAAAAATAAACTTGTCTGCTCGTGCTGGATAAATGTCTTCTTTTTGCAGCCACTTGCCTACTTCGGCAAACAACTGCATCGATCCATATGGCCCCGCCTCCATGGGTCCAAGGCGACTCTGCATAAATGACATCATCTTGAACAAGAAGAGATAGACGATTGTTCCGGCTGGCAAAAGCACGGCGACGAGTCCCCCAAGGACTCGCAACAAAGACTGCCCCCAATACGGCACCTCGGCAATGATCAAAGACACAGTATTCATCAGCGATCGATGTCTCCAAGAATAAAATAGAGCGACGCCAGAATAGTCACGATGTCTGGAACATAGACACCTTTGAGTAACCACGGTGTAATCGATATGTTATTGAAGGACGCACTTCTGATCTTGACACGAAACGGTCCGAGGTCGCCCTGTGACACAACGTAATAACCCATCTCGCCGAGCGGATTCTCTGTGCATACCCATGCTTCGCCTTCGGGAACTTTGATGATGCGCGGCACCTTGGTCATGACTGGTCCAGCCGGAATCGTGTCAACTAATTGTTCAACGATGCGCGTTGATTCGCGAACCTCTTGCAGGCGCACCCAACAACGTGCAAAAGAATCACCATCTGGATGAGTCCAGACTTTCCAGTCCACCTTGTCCCACGCCATCGGCAACGATTGATCTCGACGTAAGTCCCAGTCAACACCAGATGCACGCAAGTTGGCGCCAGACATTCCGTATTGCAACGCAATGTCACGGGGTATGACACCAATTCCGCGCGTACGCGACTGGAAGATTTCATTTCCGAACAACAAGTCTTCGATCTCGTCGCAAAAACGGCGAAGTTTCTTCATGACGGTTCGCGTTTCATCAATCCATCCGGCGGGAAGATCATCTTTAAGCCCACCAATGCGATCGAAGTTGGGGTGGAATCGTCCGCCCGTTGCGCTTTCGATCAAGTTCAGTACATATTCACGATCACGAAATGCCATAAACACCGGAGTGATGGCTCCGAGTTGCACGCCAAGATCACCAAGGAACAGTGACACATTTGCAATGCGCGAAAGTTCGAACAAGATAGTTCGAATATGTTGTGCTCGCAATGGAGCTTCGATTCCCATTAGTTTTTCGGCAGCCAAAATGAAAGGAACTTCGTTGGCAAAACTTCCGAGCCAGTCAATGCGATTAACGAGCGCTGTTACTTGTGGATACGTGCGAACTTCTGTGAGTTTTTCGTATCCACGGTGCATATAGCCACATGATGGATCGACCCACACGACTTGCTCGCCGTCAAGACGCGCGATGATGCGCAATGTTCCGTGAGTCGCCGGATGCTGTGGTCCAATATTGAGGGTCATGCCCTCGGTTTCGAGCTCAAGATTGACTCGTGCATCTGCTGCTTGCGATGCGATATAAGACAACTGCTGACGATCACCAAGAAGCGTCATTGCGCATCTCCGTCTTGGACGGGTTCGTCTTGATCGCCACCTGGCATTGGTTCGACATCGACGATTCCGGGCCACGGTTTCACGATGCGCGCCAAGAGAGGGAAATCTTTTCGTAATGGAAAACCCTCAAAGTCAGTGGGTAGATACATGTGTCGCAAATCTGGATGTCCGTCAAACGTAATGCCAAACATTTCCCATGCTTCTCGCTCGTGCCAGTTGGCGCCTGCATAAACCGTTGTCCATGACTCAACGTGGGCATTGTCGTCAGGAACATCAGTTTTAAGATTGATGCCCATTGACGTCGTTGGGTCTACTACTCGCGCCAGCATCTGAATACGCGTGTCTCCGCCCGTGTAGCCGCGACGAATCGTGCTGTCTCGCACTGGAGCTGGCTCGGTTGGATCGTCCTCACCCCGTCCAAATGGTGACGGCAACCAATCAATCGCGGACAAGAAATCAAAATACGAAAAACCCAAGTCACGCACTTTGACGGCGGTCTCTCTCCATGATTCCGTGCGCACACGTACCCAAATGTCATCGCCTGGCTTAACAAGCGACTCGACAATGATGTCTCCGAGCGCGGCTTGAACACGAGCAAGAATGCCCTCGCGAACAACATCGGTCGCCAAAGTGGTATCAGTGATCGACGACAACTGGAACTCCTCCTCGTTCGGCAGATTCGCCGTCAACAATCTGCTTTGATGCAATCTGCTTTGCCAGTTGTTCACTAGCAACACGGGCCATTGGTTGTGAACCTTCGCCGCGCCATCTCGCGCCCATGTCTTCGTTCTTGATGCGTTGTTGCAACATTACGACGCCCTCAAGAAGTGCTTCTGGTCGTGGCGGACAACCAGGTACATACACATCAACAGGAATAATTTGATCGATTCCTTTGGTGACGGAATAACTGTCCCAATACGGGCCACCGCAATTGGCGCAACTTCCCATTGAGATGACATATTTTGGTTCAGGCATTTGTTCGTATAATCGTTTGATTACTGGAGCCATCTTGTCTGTCACGGTTCCGGAGATAACCACAAGGTCGGCTTGTCGCGGACTCGCTGGAAGCGGAATCACGCCGAGCCGCATGACGTCATAGCGCGGCGAACCAAACGCGGCACCCATCTCGATGGCGCAACATGCCAAACCCCACTGATATACCCACAAACTGTATGAACGTCCCATGTTAAAGAGTTGCGTCAGTGGTTTGGGCAAACGCCCACGGTCTACGAGTCCCATAAATGAATTGCTCCCCGACCTATACCCATCGCAAGACGCCTTTGCGCCAGGCGTAAACAAGACCCAACACCAAGACCGCCACGAACACAGCCATTTCGATTAGACCAAAGCCGGCATAACGCTCAAGTTGCGTTGCCCACGGAAAAATAAACACTGCTTCTACGTCAAAAATCACGAACAACAATGCAAACACATAGTAGCGAATCTGACTTTGAGACCATCCGTCACCGACTGGATCGACACCACTTTCGTATGACAGAAGTTTTTCAGGGGTCGGATTATTTGGTCGCAATAAAGCAGAAATTCCGAGCAATAGCGAGCCGAGCAAAAAGGCCGCCAGACCAAACCACACAACGGTGAGATACGAGCGCAAGAACGGAGACATCGGATACGAAACTACTACTTAGCCCAATCCAGACAACAACTTCGCGTCAATAGCATTCGAAATCGATGTTTTTAGTATGTGCTTTTGTGCGCTGTCGAACGACCAGCAACGTCTGCCAAAAACCAACTAACCAACCCATCGCAACGCTCCTGGGCATCAACAACCTTGATCCGGGTTTGGGCCAGCAAATCTTGAGGGTCCACTCCGGCGCTAATCAATTCACACTGACCTTGACCCGCCGACCACTGAGACACAACCGATTCGGTGGCTTCAGGATGAAACTGCAGGGCCAGACACTTTCCGAGCCTGAAAGCCTGTATGGCGCAATCACTGCTGGCCAATATCTCACTATCGGCTGGGACCTCAAATGTGTCCCCGTGCCACTGCATCCATTCCCCCGCTAACACTGACCCAGCAAGGCTTTGCGGATCAGAGGCCTGCACCAAACACCATCCCAGCTCTGGCTCTGGGGCAGCAAAAACCCGACCTCCAAGAGCATGCGCCAGCATCTGGGCGCCAAAGCAGATACCCAAAATGGGCACGCCTTGGTCATAGGCCCTGCGCAACAAGGTGGCTTCGGCCTCCACACTGGGCGCGACTTCTGGCCAATAAGCACTCCAATTTGAGCCCAGTGAGAGCACTAAATCAGCCTTATCTACGAGATCAGCGACCCGAGTCACCCACTGCTCATGGTGCTCGCGCAAGACTTCGGTAAAGGCGTAGCCCCGCATGCGCAGTGACTGCCCGATAAATCCCGCATCGGCATCGGTGATATTCGCCACAAGAAGAGCCCTCACGACAAGTACCGTAGATGATGCGTGACCACTTTGCCTATTAATACCGCTTCATCTGTGGCCGCCCGTGCCGTAGGCCAAGGCATTGTAAAACACACTCCGGTCACCGAATCAGCAGCACTTTCAGAACGGTGTGGTGGCAAGATCGTCTTGAAGGCAGAAAATCTGCAGCGAACAGGATCATTTAAAATTAGAGGAGCGCTCAACAAAGTGGCGTCGCTCGGAGATGCTGCCAATAACGGAGTCACCGCTGGCAGTGCTGGCAACCATGCTCAGGCTTTGGCATTTGCAGCGCGACATCGCGGAGTGCCGTGCGAAATTTTTGTACCGACTGGTGCATCACTTGCCAAGATTGATGCATGCCGCGGATACGGCGCAACAATTATTGAGGGTGGTGACACACTCGACATCGCCGTTGCCCAAGCCCAAGAACGCGCGCGCGCAACCGGAATGGCTTTTTGTCATCCCTACGACGACGCAAGCGTGGTTGTCGGACAAGGAACCCTGGGTCTTGAACTAATCGAAGATATCACCAATTTGTCTTGCGTGCTTATTCCGCTTGGCGGTGGTGGACTCACGGGTGGTGTTGCCGTTGTACTCAAAGAACACAATCCAAATATTCGCATCATTGGAGTGCAAGTCGCTGTATGTGCGCCGTACGCAGGTCAACCTGCTGCAGACGGACCAATCACCACACTTGCAGACGGAATCGCAGTGAAAAAACCTGGTGAAATAACCCGACCACTGATTGAGCGTTACGTTGACGACATTGTCATCGTGCAAGAAGACGACATCGCTGACGCAATGATGATGTTGATGGAGCGTGCCAAGTTATATGTTGAAGGTGGTGGCGCAGTCGGAGTCGCTGCATTGCTAAGCGGTGTTGTCAAGCCGTCTGATCTCGGAACAACATGCGTTGTGTTGTCCGGCGGAAACGTTGATTTGGGTGTTGTACCAGGGCTTATCCGTCGACACGAAACAGATGCAGGTCGCCGATTGATTCTGTTTGTGCGTATCGCAGATAGACCAGGCGGGCTCGCGCAATTATTGACATTGTTTGCCCAAGTCGGCGCCAATCTCATCGAAGTCGAACATGTGCGTGACGGAGTAGACCTACATGTTCGCGAGACAGGCGTACAGGTGGTGTTGGAAATTCGCGGACCAGAGCAAGAAGCACGGGTAATTGCTGCTGCACAAAATGCCGGCTACGTAGTACAGAAAATTTCAGGCCGATGACCACGCCCTGCATCGCTCTCTTGGTGCGCTCCTCCCAAACTGCTAAAACTTTTAGCACGGCAGTTGTTACCAGAGGTCAGTTGTATATCGATTCTGTTCACCGAGCAGGGGGTATGCCTCTGCTGATGCCTCCCACTTATGATCCAGACGTCATCGACGCCACATTGAGGCGATGCGACGGAGTTCTTGTCATGGGCGGCGGCGATGTTGATCCGTCGCTATACGCAGAGGAGCGCCATGCCAAATGTTACGACGTCAACATTTCCCACGACAGATTCGAGATTGCCGTTCTTCTTGCGGCGATTGCACTCGACAAACCAGTTTTAGCAATCTGTCGCGGTGCTCAAGTTCTAAACGTGGCACTCGGTGGCACCTTGATTCAGCACCTTGATAACGCCCAAGACCACGGAGGGCTCTTGCATGAAGTTGATGTAGTTCCAAACACTCGTCTTGCCGCTGCACTATCAAGCACAACGTCAAACGGGATGTCTTGGCATCATCAGGCGATTAAATCAGTGGCGCCAGATCTTTTGTGTGTTGGTCAAGCACTTGATGGCACTGTTGAAGCAGTCGAACATCGCACTGCAACTTGGGTCTTAGGTGTTCAATGGCATCCCGAAAAAACTGCTCACGAAGACCCTGTACAACAATCGTTGTTTGACGCCCTCGTCAACCAAGCAATTTAGCCAGTCAGTGCTGGCAGATTGACCTAACCAGCAGGCGTATCAGTTGCAGCATCGACTGCTTGTACTGCAATTGTTGCCAGGTTTGACACCATGCGAGTGGCGTCGAGTAGCCAGCCCGGATAAATACCAACTGCGATTGTGAATACGGCGGCCAAAGTGATGGCAATACCAGCACCAAGCGGAACAGAAAGTTCTGCATCATTTGTTGAATCAGCGAGCCATACGCTGACCATGATTCGCAAATACAAAAACGCAGCAATAACGGCGGCCAACATCGCAATAATCGCGATCGAATATGAATGCACCTCGGCTGCGGCTTTTATAACTCCGAACTTGGCGATGAAACCACTTGTTGCAGGCATGCCAGCCTGAGCCAATAAAAACACTGTGAGCGCCAAGGCCATTGCTGGACGACGTCGACCTAATCCACGGAAATCGTCAAGTGTGGTGTGGCTGTCTCCTTTGCCCGCAACCACAGTGACTACCGCAAACGACCCAATCACCAACACTGCGTACAACAACAAATACGTCAGCACTGCAGCCAAGGCGTCATTGCCGCCAGTATGGCCTGCTGCCTCTACGCCCACCAACAAAAATCCGGCGTGACTAATCGAAGAAAATGCAAGCATTCGTTTGACGTTTGTCTGCACAACCGCAAGAATTGAACCAGCCAACAATGTGAGAATCGCAAGTACCCAGATCGCTGGGCGCCAGTCATCAATTCGCGTCGGAAATGCCACGACCAAGACGCGTAGCAATGCCGCAAACGCAGCAATTTTCCCAGCAGACGCCATGAATGCAGTTACTGGCGATGGTGAGCCTTCATAGACATCGGGCGTCCAGACATGAAACGGAACCGCACTGACTTTAAATGCGAGACCTACCAACATCAGACCGATTCCGACCAACAACATCGCATCTATCTGACTAAAAGGGCTCTCACCTGACAGCGCGGCAGAAATCTTTGAAAGATTGGTGCTGCCAGTTGACCCATATGTCAATGCGATTCCGTATAAGAAAAATGCTGAAGAAAACCCACCGAGTACGAAATACTTCAGACCAGCCTCTTGGCTCTCTGCTCGTTTTCGATGGCTTGCCGCTAACAGGTACAACGACAAACTCAGCGTTTCGAGACCCAAAAACAGCACAATCAAATCGTTAGATGATGCCATGACAACGCCACCAATTGCCGCAGTCAGATACAACGCATACACCTCTGGGCCGTCGTAGTCCTCGCGACGCAAATAATCATCCGTGATAAGCGAAACCAAGGCGATAGAAATTGCTATGGCAATCGTTGCGAGCAGAGCAAAGTGATCCAGCGCAACAGCGTCAGCAATTAGAGTCTTTGGACCATTTTTTGTGACATCATGCCACTGCAGCATCGCTGCTACTGCTGTTGCAAGTGACACTACGACAGTGAAAACGCAGTACGAACCTTTTGGCCAACGTGGGGCAATTGAGCCAAGCAGCAGCAGCAAACATGCACCGCCCAAAAGCACAAGCAGGGGACTAATGCCCATCCATCTGATCGATGGGCCAACGAGGTTCTCAGCAAACAGAGTGCTCACTTTTCGACCTCCAGAGCTGCAGGTGGAACAAAATCAGTGCGTGACACCACATGCTCAATCAGTTTGTCAACGCTTGGTTCAATGCGGTCAAGCAAAGGTTTTGGATACAAACCAGTGAAACCGATGATGCCAATGAAGACTAACAAGACCATTCCTTCACGCATTTTTAGTTCTGCAAATGTGGAGTTTTCTTCGTCTGGTTCGCCATGAAATACCCGCTGGTATGCCCACAACAAATACAGAGCTGCCAAAATAACACCAGTGGCGGCAATGATTGTCCACCAACGTGCTGTCTGGAACGAACCAATTAATACCAAGAACTCTCCGACGAATCCGTTCAGACCCGGAACGCCAATCGATGACAACATCACAACAGTAAATGCTCCTGCAAAAATTGGAGCAACCTTTTGGATGCCTCGCAATTGAGCAATCTCGCGCGTATGGCGACGCTCGTAGATCATTCCGACTAACAAGAACAATGCACCGGTGGACACACCGTGATTAATCATCTGTGCCACGCCACCAGTGACGGCCTGCGATGTCATCGCAAATGTTCCCAGAACAATAAAGCCAAGGTGTGCAACCGATGAATACGCCACGAGTCGTTTGAGATCTGTCTGCATAGTGGCAGCAATGGCGCCATAGACGATTCCGATTGTTGCCAATGTTAAAAAGAGCGGCCTAGCCCAAACGGCTGCCTCTGGGAACAAGTACAAACCAAATCTCAGGAATCCGTATGTGCCCAACTTCAGCATTACTCCGGCAAGAATCACCGAACCACCAGTTGGTGCTTGAGTATGCGCATCTGGAAGCCATGTATGAAATGGGAACAACGGCACCTTTACTGCAAATGCGATGGCAAATGAGAAGAACAGCCATCGTCCGGTGTTTGTGGCAAACGATGCGTGTTCAGCCAATGTCACCAAGTCAAAGGTGAGGAATCCGACGTCGTGACGCGCAAGCGCAGCTGTTGCCACAATACCCACCAACATAAAAGCTGAACCAAACATTGTGAATAAGAAAAACTTTGTTGCAGCGTAAACACGATCGTCATAGCCCCAACCTCCGATTAAGAAATACATCGGAACCAGCACGATTTCAAAGAACAAAAAGAACAACACAAGGTCAAGGCTCAAGAAACTTCCCATCACTCCTGCTTCGAGCAACAACAACCACGCTAAATAACGCTTCTGATCATGGTGTGGATCGATAGCAATAATGACGAGGGGAAACAGGATCCCTGTCAGTGCCACTAGGAACAATGAGATGCCATCTACTCCAAGATGCCATGAGATGCCCCACGCACTTATCCAGTCATGTTGAGACACAAACTGAAAATCAGCACTGCTCGTCGTAAATGATGCCAACACCCAGAGTGACATCGCCCCAGTACCTACGCTGAATAATATGGCGCACAGTTTCACCCACTCTGGGCGACGATTGCTCAATACCGTCACAAGCAATGCGCCAATGATGGGCAGAAAAATAATCGCCGTCAGAATCGGAAACGAAATATGTTCGTGCATTAGAGCACCCCTCGCAACAAGAACCACGCCAGCATGACCACTACACCCAGGCCCAGGACAGCTGCATAAAACCGCACGAATCCTGTTTGCACTTTGCGCAACACACCACTCGTTACCGAAACAACGCGGGCAACACCGTTCACTGCACCGTCGACAACACCAGCATCGAATTGAGCCACACCACTAAATACTGTTCGGCCAGGACCACCCATGAAACGCGAAACACTCGAGTCGTACATCCAACCATTCGCCAATATCGCAGGTTCGATTACTGGTACTTTTTTCTTGGCATAGACCGCGATTGCGCCAGCAATGCCTAGACACGCAATGATCACTGCTACGAACAAAAGCAAATACTTATTGTCACTTGCCCATGTTCCGTCAATATTGCGTTCTCCATTTTCGATAACGGGCTCAAGCCAATGCTCCAAGAAATGTGTCTTCGAAGAAAACGGAAGTTGCAGTAATCCACCAGCAATTGCCAATCCAGCGAGCACCACAAGTGGCGCCAACATGATCCACGGACTTTCGTGTGGTGTTGAGTCTCCGTGGGCGCCATGTTCTTGGCTATGGTCATGCCAACGTGCTTCTCCGTAAAACACCATGATCACTTGTCGCGTCATGTAATACGCAGTCAACAACGCGGTAATCACACCAACCAAATAGAGCCCACGATTATTGGCATAGACATACAACAAGATTTCGTCTTTGGACCAAAAGCCAGCAAATGGTGGAACTCCGGCAATTGCCAACCAGCCGACGATAAACGTCATCGCCGTAATGGGCATCACCTTGCGTAGCGCACCCATTCGACGCATGTCTTGTTGGTGATGCATCCCATGGATGACCGCACCAGAACCCAAGAACAACAGAGCCTTAAAGAAGGCATGCGTCACCATGTGAAAAATTGCTGCGACATACGCACCTGATCCGACTGCTAAGAACATGAATCCAAGTTGCGACACCGTGCTATAGGCCAGCACTTTCTTGATATCTGTTTGGGCAACTGCCACTGTTGCGGCGAACAATGCCGTTGCGGCTCCGACGACCGCAATGATTGTCATGGCCCAGTGATACGACACGTGTAGAACAGGATTAATTCGTGTCATCAAGAACACGCCAGAGGTAACCATCGTTGCGGCATGGATCAGTGCCGACACGGGAGTCGGTCCTTCCATGGCATCGGGCAGCCATAAATAGAGGGGGAGTTGTGCACTTTTTCCGCATGCTCCGACAAAGAGCATTAGCGCAATACCCGTCGCAGTGACGGTTGCAAGATGACCAGACTCGGCTGCTTCATTAATACCCGAGTACGACAATGTTCCGACAGCTGAAAAAGCCATCAACATTGCAACCATCACGCCCCAGTCGCCGACCCTGTTCGTGACGAAAGCCTTCTTGCCTGCAGTTGCTGCCGAATCTTGTGTGTGCCAGAAAGAAATCAGGAAATACGAACATGCACCGACGCCTTCCCATCCCAAGAAAGTGACCAATAGGTTTTCCCCGAGCACCAACATCAACATCGAAAAAATAAAGAGATTGAGATACAAAAAGAACTTTGAGAACTTAGGGTCTCCGTGCATATATCCGATTGCATATAGATGAATCAGCGCACCAATACCCGTGATGAATAGTGCCATCGTGATACTTAGGGGATCAACCAAAAGCGCCATGTCTACGTGTAGTGAGCCAACCGGCAGCCACGAAAATAGTGTTATTACGTGATGGCGGTCTTCATGTGCGCGTGAAAGCATTGCGAAAAAGACACCGATAGCGACTGCAAAAGAGCCTGCCGTCATCAAGGTGGCCAATACTCCTGCCTTTGGTTCGCCAAGTCGGCGACCGAACAATAAGATGATGATGAATCCCGCTAGTGGGAGTGCCGGAATAAGCCATGCATTGTCGAGCATCTGGGTTATCCCTTCAGTACCGAAAGATCATCGGCCGTAGCGTCGCTGCGTCGGCGCATGATTGACACGATTATTCCGAGCCCCACCACAACTTCGGCTGCAGCGACGACAAGCACAAAGAAAACCGCAGTTTGCCCATTGATGTCTGACAGTGATGATGACAAGGCAACAAAAGATAGGTTCACGGCGTTGAGCATCAGTTCAATGCACATAAACATCACCAACGGATTTCGTCGAACCATGACTCCGACTGTTCCGATCCCAAACAGAACCGCCGCCAAGATCAGATACCAACTAGTCGTGGGCTCGATTACTGCCATGTTCATGCCGACTCCTCCACCTGGTGACCGTGTTGGCGTCTTGACATAACAACCGTGCCGACAACAGCAATGAGCAAAAGAACAGATGTCACTTCAAAAGCAAAGACATAGTCGCTAAAGATAGAGCGAGACAATTGTCGAATGTTGGCGTCAGCGTCTTGAACTGTCGCCGAATTAATACCTGCTCCGCGAGCGAACAGTGCATCTTGAGATTTGACGACTGCGGCGATAATCACGCCTGCAACGCCGACACCAACTACAAGCGCAAGTGGTCGCTGCACTGTCAACGGCTCTGTTGACAAATCCTCTGCCTGGTCAACACCCAATAACATGATGACGAACAAGAACAACACCACGATTGCGCCGCCATAAACGATTACTTGCACTGCAGCCAGAAAGTGTGCGTTGTTTGCCACGAACAAAACAGCAACCCCAAACAGTGTAAGAACCAAACTTAATGCAGCATGCACAGGGTTGTTGCGCGTGATAACCCCGATAGCCCCCACGAGCACCATCGCCGCCGCACAGACGAAAACAAAAAGTTCCATTTAGTGCGCGTCCCCCGTTGCTGCATCTTCGTCAAGATCGTCAAGATCGTCATCGACAACTGATTGTCGGGGTTCGGGAGCTCTGACTCCATAGCCCAACTCACCGCTCCAGGCTACGAGGCCTTCAAAATCTGCACTGCCTGACGGTGCTGTTGCACGCATCCAGCCAGATGTATCGAGATCTTCGCCATCACGCCAGTCTTCCCATGGCAAGTGTTGTGGTGAACCCTTATCGTCGACCAATAATTCGTCTTTGGTGTAGATGGCATCGCGACGATTCGTGAAAGAAAACTCAAACAGTTTTGTCTCGGTGATGGCCTCGGTTGGGCACGCTTCGACGCATAGATCGCAGTGGATACAACGCAAGTAATTGATCTCGTAGACAAAACCAAATCGTTCGCCAGGTGATGTGGGGTTAGCGATGTCATTATCGGCACCGCGAACATAGATGCATCTTGCAGGGCACACGCCAGCACAGAGTTCGCAGCCAATGCATTTTTCCATGCCATCTTCGTATCGGTTAAGAACGTGACGACCATGCAAACGCTCTGGCTTAGCGATTTTTTCATCTTTTTTAGCGGAGTCCTTGCGCCGAAAAACACGGCCACCCGAGTACTCAGTTGTTACCCGATTGCGACGCCCGTGTTGACGCAGTGTGACTAAGAATCCGCCAAAATAACCCATCAGAACATCACTCCATCACGTTTGCGTTCGTTCGTACTCGTGCGCTGTGCCAAAACCAGCAGGCTGTAACTAACTAAGAGAACCAACGCAGTAGAGATAGTGACTACATAGCGATCCCACCCGGCACTTTGCCCAACGCGTTGTGCTGCCAACAAAATAAACCATCCAAGAGAGGCAGGTATCAAAACTTTCCAGCCAAGATTCATAAGTTGGTCATAACGAAAGCGCGGCAATGTGGCTCGAAACCAGACATATATGTAAAGGAAAACCAACACCTTGAGCAACAACCAAATGGTTCCTTCAAGCGCATTGCCAACGAGCGGGATGTCGATTGTCGTCGACCCAACCGAAATCGGTTGAGGTCCTCCGAAGAAGAGCGTCACAATCAGAGCCGACATAGTGACTGTATTCATGAACTCAGCCAGATAGAAGAGAGCGAAGCGGAATGAGGCATACTCGGTATTGAAACCACCGACGAGTTCTTGTTCGGCTTCTACTAAGTCAAACGGTGGTCTGTTGAGTTCTGCTGTCGCGGCAACCATGAAAATAAAGAACGGCACAATTCCGGTAACAATTACGTTCCAGTTGCCAAGCGTGCTCTGCTTGGCGACGATTCCGCTTGTCGACAATGTTCCAGTCACCAGCACCACCGCGGCCACTGATAATCCAAGTGCTGCTTCGTAACTCACCATCTGTGCAGATGCACGAACAGAACCAAGCAACGGATACTTTGAGCCACTAGACCAACCCGCCAACATAATGCCATAAATCGCAATCGACGAGATCGCTAATGCGAACAAGATACCGATGGGCGGATCTGCGAGTTGCACACGTGTCTGATGCCCAAACCATGTTACGAGACCATCTTTATCGCCACGAAAATCTCCGCCGAGTGGAATAATCGCAAACGTTAAGAATGCCGGAACAAAAGCTAAATAGGGTGCAAGTTTGAAAACAAATCGGTCAGAACGTTCTGGAATCAGGTCTTCTTTGAAGAAGAGTTTGATTCCGTCCGCCAATGTCTGCAATATTCCGAATGGTCCTGCCTTATTTGGCCCTATTCGGTTTTGCATGCCAGCAATAACTTTGCGCTCAAACCACACCATGAGCATCGTTGCTAGTAACCCAACAACAAATACCACAACAACTTTGAGCAATACAATCAAGAGCGGTGTCCACAACACTTCTCCGGTCAACAGTGGATCAATCGCTAAGTTCTGCATCATTAGATGTTCGCAATCTGTACATCGGTGACTCCGTTGGTCGTCTGCAGTAACTCTCGAATATCGACACCTTGTTGATTAAACGGAACGAACGCGGTTCCGCGCATCACTGCCGTTGATGCATGAGCCGGCAATATGACAGATACCGCATTATTGCTAACGCGCACCGAAGAACCGTCCTTGGCCCCGACGCGCTCGAGATCGAGTGGATGCACAAACACCCCTGCTCCTGGCGCAAGTGCGGCCAAAGATTGACTCATTGCGGTTGCAACTGCTTGGTCGTACAACTTTCGGGCAACAACAAGGCGGAACTCATACGCATTGCGTTTTATGATTTCGTCCTGATGGACTTGCAGCGGAGAAATAGGTGGCGTGCTGATTAGGACACCATTTTTTCGAACGGCAACGCTCACGCTAAGCCCATCAAACCCAACGACAGTTTCGGTTATGCGCGTCTGGATGTCTTGAAGTGTCAAAATACCCAAGTCATTACCTAAAAGAGCAGCAAGTTCGATCGCGATCATCCAATCAGGCCGCGATGTGGCGTGTGGCGTAATGCTCTGCACCACGTTTGTAACACGACCTTCGAGGTTGGTGGTAGTGCCATCTTTTTCTCCGTATGCCGCAGCTGGCAACACGATGTCTGCATGCACAGATGATTTATTCAAGAACGTATCAATGGCAATGATGTAGCGAGCACCAGCAATACCACGACGAGCAAGATCTGCGTCTGGGACGTCGCTAAGGGGATCTGCCCCGAGCAAGATAAGACAGTCAACTTTGCCATTTGCAGATGCCTCAAGAATTGCTGCGGCATCAGTTGACATGCGTGGAGCAAGACCTAGAGATAATGCGCCACGCACGTTTCCGCGACGCAACACAGGTAACACGCTGACCTGAGCAACAGTTGTGACGATGGCGTCAACTGCAGCCATCGTGTTGTGAGCAGCCTCGGCCAAGTTTGATCGTCCGGCCACTACCACTACCGCGCCGCGACTAAGTTGCTCTTGCATCTCTGGAGTGCTCAAAACATGTTGCACTGCTTCTGCCTGTTGACCTGGCTCGTGCATTACTGATTTCCATGCATAGCGAGTGAGACCAGAATCATGCGTTGCAATTTCGATGATCCGAATTTTTTTCTTTTCTGCTGCTCCTCGGAGCCGAAGATACAAAACAGGAAGTTCTTCTTTTAGGTCAGGCGCAAGCAAAATAACTGTCGCAGCACTGCATGCGTCGTCAATGGTGGCATTGGGGTATCCAAAAATCTCAGCAGGGAGTCCATCGTCTAGCTGGGCATCGCGCATTTCTATACCAAGAAGATCTGCAAGTTGAGCCCATGCCCAAGCGTCTTCGTTGGTGCCACGGGCACCACCAAGTATGGCGATTGAACCAGGTCGAGCATGGCGCAATACTCGCACTGTTTCGTCAAGAGCAACTGTCCATGATTCGGGGACAAGACCGGCATCAGTTTTTACGAGTGGCGTCGCTAGACGATTTGGAGAGTTTGTGGATTGGAAGTTAAACCGACCTCGGTCGCACAACCATCCCCAGTTCACTGGATCACTATCAACTCCTTGATAGCGCAATATTTCGTCGTAGCTTGATTGAACAACGGTGCGACATCCGACTGAGCACGTTGTGCAAGTGCTCTCTTGTTGTTGCAGATCCCATGGACGCGCCTTGAATCGATACGGTTCTGCAGTTAGTGCACCGACGGGGCAGATCTGCACAGTGTTTCCGGAAAAGTATGAGGCAAATGGTTCATCCGGAAATGTCATGACTTGGGTGTTGTTGCCACGATGCGTAAACGTGATGAGAGGGTCTCCGGCAACCTCGTCTGCAAAGCGCGTGCATTGATCACACAAAATGCACCTCTCGCGGTCAAGGAGAACCAAACCGCTGATGGGGATTGGTTTTTCGTAGTGGCGCTTTTCTTCAACGTATCGGCTTTCGCCTGGACCATGACTAAATGCCTGGTCTTGCAATGGGCACTCCCCACCCTTGTCGCACACAGGACAATCGAGTGGGTGATTTGCCAACAACAACTCAATCATTCCTTCCTGGATACGCTTCACGATGTCAGTATCGGTGCGCACTACTTGCCCCTCGGCCACTGGAGTCATGCAACTCACCACCATCATTGGTCCGTGGGGTCCTTCAACCTCAACGAGACATTGACGACACATACCCACAGACTCCATGCGAGGGTGATAGCAAAACCGCGGAATGAAGTCTTCCGTGCGGTCAGCAGCAGCAATGATCCATTCGCCTTTGCGTGCTGCAACAACCTTGCCGTTGATTGTCATTGATATAGCGTTCGGGTCTATCACGGCATCAGTTTCGTTATGTGATTCGGTTGTACTCATGACGACACACCTACGGCTGTTACTTTGATCATTGTTCTTTTTATGATTCGTGCTTCAAACTCTGATCGAAACAATGTCAGCGCAGAATGCACTGGAACATACGCTGACGGTCCGACAAAACAGATTGTGGTCATCTTGTAAGGAAAAGGAACTGCCGATAGCCCCAATGCTTCGTTGGACGCATGCGGAAAGTCTCCGGGGCAAATTGATTCACCAACTTCAATGAGTTGAGCCAAGTCTGTCTCGGTTCCTTTGCCGTCAACGACACGACTCAAGATGCGCTCAAGCCACGTGCCGCCCTCACGGCATGGCGTGCATTTTCCGCAAGACTCATGTGCATAAAACCGAGTCAGCGTCAAAGCGGCAGCAGGAATATCAGTTGTCTCGTCCATCACCATGATGGCGCCAGAACCCAACATCGAACCCGCTGCTCCAACTTGGCTTCCTTCAAAAGGCAGATCGAGTTGATCTGCCGTAAACCACGGCGCAGACCCACCGCCAGGAACAAACGCCTTGAGCGCATTATTATTGCGAATACCACCGCAGAATTCTTCGCCGTATAAAAGATCACGAAATGTAGTTGTTCCGTTGACTATTTCGTACACGCCAGGGCGCACAACGTGGCCCGACACTGCAACCATACGAGTGCCAGGAGATGTCTTTGTGCCAATTGATGTATACGCATCAACGCCGTTGGTCATCAACCACGGCAAGTTAGCCAGTGTCTCTACGTTGTTGACGATTGTCGGCTGACCATATAAACCATTTGCAGCAGGAAAGAATGGTGGCTTTAGACGGGGCATTCCACGATTGCCTTCGAGACTTTCGATGAGCGCGGTTTCTTCGCCGACAACATAGGCGCCTGCCCCCCAATGGAGCACAATATCGACAGAGAAATCTGAGCCGAGAATATTTTTACCGACATACCCGGCGGCGTACGCTTCGTTGAGTGCCTCCGCAACACGTTCTTGGGCAACAGCCATTTCTCCGCGTATATATAGGAAGCACTGCGACAGACCTGCTGCATAACACGCAATCAAACAGCCCTCAATTAATTGATGCGGATCTCGTTCCATCAATAGTCGGTCTTTATACGTGCCTGGTTCGCTTTCGTCACCATTGACAACTAGATAGCGCGGCCAAACACCCTGAGGCGTTAATCCCCACTTTATTCCGGCAGGAAAACCTGCGCCACCACGGCCCAACACTGTTGCGCTCTTGACATCGTCGTGCACTGTTTGTGCAGGTCGTGAAAGTGCAGCGCGTAGCCCCTCGTATCCGCCAGTAGCGACAAACCGTTCGATCGTGTAAGAGTCGGCGTATTCAAAACGCGATGTCACAATCTTGGGTCGATCTCCCGCAATAAAGCCAGGTGCATGCGAATATGAACTTGTCATAGTGCCGCCTTCCCGTTTAGCCATACAGGTGGCTCGGTGACTGACTCTGGAGCAACAACACCGACCCCATGGTGAGATGGAATATGTTGTCGCACTTTGGCCACTGTTCCGTGTGGTGGAATCTCGTGCGTCAAACGATTCGCCAACAAATCATCAATTAATGCATCGAGATCTGCAGGGGTTAGCCGATAGCGATATCGATAGTTGACTTGCAAGCACGGGGCCTCTGTACACGCCGCCTGACACTCGGCGTGTTCGAGCGTGAACATTCCGTCTGGCGTAGTGCCGCCAGCCTTAATTCCCAAGCGCTGCTCTGCATGGTGCATTAATTCTTCTGAGCCCATGAGCGCACATGACATAGTGCCGCAGATATTGACAACGTATTTCCCTACAGGTTCGAACTTAAACATCTCATAAAAAGTAGCTGTTCCGTACACCTCTGCTGACGTGACACCAACAAGTTCTGCGATATGCACCATTGCATCGCGAGTGATATAACCGTCTTGTTCTTGGGCCAAGTGCAATAACAGCACAAGTGCTGACTTTGGTCGTGGGTATCGACCGATTATCTCTTTGGCTAGAGCTACGTGTGCGTCAGTCAAGCGACTCATCTATCTACTTCTCCGAGCACTGGATCGACTGATGAAATCACTGCTACAGCATCAGCGATAAGTCCGCCACGCATCATGTGCGGCAAAGTCTGCAAGTTGACAAAAGATGGTGGACGAATTCGCATTCGATACGGCTTAGCTGATCCGTCACTCACGATGTAGCAACCGATTTCTCCGCGGGGACTCTCAATACCGACATACACTTCGCCTTCTGGCACCTTGAAACCTTCAGTAAAAATCTTAAAGTGATGAATAAGTGCTTCCATTGATTCATCAATGCGGGCTCGTGGTGGCGGTGTGACTTTTTTATCCTGAATTCGATAGTCACCACTCGGCATGCGATCAACTATCTGATGCACAATGCGCATTGATTCGCGAATCTCATTTAGGCGAATTGCATAGCGATCAAACGCATCACCATACGAGCCCACGACAACATCAAAATCTAATTCTGAATATTTTAGATAAGGCATGTCTCTGCGCAAGTCCCACGCCACGCCCGTCGACCGCAAGATAGGTCCAGTTGCACCGAGGGCGACAGCTTCACTGGCGGTAATGACGCCGACTCCCTGCAGACGTTCGCGCCAAATTGGTTGCCCTGTCATTAAGACGTCGTACTCGTGCAAGCGTGGCTCAATTTTTTCGAGAATATCCAAGACATCATCGCGCCAGCCTGCAGGAAGATCCGCTGCGACTCCACCTGGACGGATGAAGTTGTGGTTCATCCGCAATCCTGTAACTTTTTGGAAAAAGCGCAAAACTTCTTCGCGCTCGCGCCATCCATAAAGCATCATCGAAACAGCCCCGAGATCCATCCCGTTTGACGCCATAAACAACAGATGACTACTCATCCGATTTAGTTCAGACAAGAGCATCCGCATCCATACAGCGCGTTCTGGAATATCTCCATCTATTCCGAGCAGTTTTTCTACGGCGAGTGAAAACACAAGTTCGTTATTAAGAGGTGATGCATAATCCATACGCGTAACGTTTGTGCCGCCCTGCATGTACGTGAGCTGCTCACCAGTTTTTTCCATACCAGTATGCAAGTAGCCAACAATTGGTTTGCAGCGCAGGACAGTTTCACCTTGTAGTTCAAGCATGAGGCGCAGAACGCCATGTGTGCTGGGGTGTTGTGGCCCCATATTGATGATCATGGTTTGATCTTCGCCAGCGTCATGCTCTATTTCTGCCAGTGCTGCTACCTGTGCTTCGCTCATGCGTAAGACAGCGCCGACTTCACGCAGAACCTCTTTGGCAGTAAGTTGACTACGCGAACGCAGTTCTTGATGCCCTTCGTCAGTATTTGCCGCAGCAAAGCGATCATCGACAACAGTCATGCTGGCGATCCTTTGAACTGGACTGGAATGCGACCGAAGTCGTAGTCCTTGCGCAACGGATGACCATCCCAGTCTTCTGGCATCAAAATGCGGGTCGGATCTGGATGACCATTGAACACAATGCCAAACATGTCAAAGACTTCTCGTTCGAGTGCTTCTGTCCCGGGATGCACATCAAACAGGGTGTCGATAGTGGCGTCATCTGCTGGAACTTGTACCCGCAAGCGCAAGCGGTCGTGTTTTTGCATTGACATAACACTTACTACGACCTCAAAACGCTCTGGCTTTATGCCTGCACCCACAACTCTCGTTGGCATCAGCAAATAATCAACAGCCGTCAAGTCAACGCACAGATCGAAGGTGTCGTCAAGGAGTGCTTTCATCACAGAAACATACTGGTCGCGCGCAACAAGTAGAACTCGCTGACCAAGCGACATGATTACAGGACAACCATGCAGCTCTTCTGCAGTATTTTGCACCTCAGTCACGTCGTCGGACATTTCTACTTCGATCCAAAATTGATGGACACACCATTTGCGCCTGCAGGTACTTCGAGAATGTGTACGTTTGCACCACCACCCTGCTCTTTTCGACGATGCAAAATAGTTTCGTCTTCGATGAGTTGGTGCAATGTTTCGATGGCATGAATCAGTGTTTCTGGTGTGGGCGGACAGCCTGGCGCATAAACGTCAACGGGCACAATCTGATCTACGCCCTGAACGATGGCATAGTTATTAAACATTCCGCCACTTGATGCGCACACGCCCATTGAGATGACCCACTTTGGTTCCATCATCTGGTCGTATACCTGACGCAGTACCGGCGCCATCTTTTGACTGACACGACCAGCGACAATCATGATGTCTGCCTGCCGCGGAGAAGCTCGGAATATTTCCATTCCAAATCTTGCTAAGTCATAGTGCGACGCACCAGTTGCCATCATCTCGATTGCACAACACGCAAGCCCAAAAGTCACTCCCCAACTAGACCTCGAACGTGACCAGTTCACTAGATCTTCAACGCGAGCGGTCAGAAAATTATGCTCGAGTCCGCCTAACCCATCATCACGAACGTTTCGTACTACTCCCATCAGGCGGCGACTGTCTCGTTGCGGCCTTCATGGCCAACGCGCTTAATCGTTGAAGTGCTTGTGCGCGTACTTGAGATTGCTCCTTCAAGCGAAGTGTCAAGCGGTTGATGTTTGTGGATTGGGCCCCACTCAAGGGCACCGCGCGCAATCATGTAGACAAACGCCACAAATAAAATAGCGCTAAACGTAATCATCTCAAAGAATCCGTATGTGCCCAGAAACTCCCGATCTACTGCATACGGATATGTAAAGATGATTTCGATATCGAACATGATGAACAACATTGCCACCACATAAAAACTTACAGGAAATCTCTGTGTTGGTTCTTGACTGGCGAGAATTCCGCATTCATATGGTGCTTCTTTGGCAGAACTTGGTCGACGAGGCGCAAATAATCCGGAGGCGATAAAACTGATTGCACCAAACAAGATTGCAACAATCATCAATGCAATGACGGGAAGATACTGACCCACGACTGCGACCTAGATATCAGCCGGATTAAGCGCGGCACGGTTAATGCGAGACAACTGGTCGCGACGATGCAATAACCAACACATCAGAGCAAAAATTAGTCCAGCACCAAACGCGATGAAGATTGCCGGTTGACGTCGTTTTCCAAGATCTCGAATCATCACCACATAGCGATGCGGTTGCTTGGTGTCAACAATAGGTCGTGCTGGTGCTCGCCCGGGTTCAGTGCGCTGCGCGATAACTGGCGCAACTTCGACTAGCGCATAGTGGGGCTTATGAAAAAATGCCAAGAAGTCAAGTGACTTATTGATTTTTGGATACCGATCGCCGCCGCGGTCATACACCGCAACGGTTGCATATTCACCTGCTGCAAACTCTTTTGTGAGATTTTGCAAGATGTCATCAGATGCGGCGGCGGCTTGCCCGCGACGAGGATCGGCTTCATCTAAAGTGATCCACTTTTGGGCAGTCAGCGCACGACTCACCGTGGCCGCAGCTTCCATTGGTGCTTGCCCGTCAGTCACGATGGCTTCATCAACAACTTCGGCGCTACTCAACAGTGAGCCATCTCGCACAATCGTGATAGGGGCCGCTGGTTTCCATGACGGCATTTCACCCTTCAGACCGATGCCGTATATCCACCACACAGCGGCCATCAGCATCATCCATCCGGCCAACCCTGCTACCACAATCATGAATCCGAGTCGTACGCCAACATTAGTGGCCATAACCAAATAGGTTCCGCCAATCAGACACATCACCATGATGAGAACAACAAGGATTCCGCGAATTTCTGGTTCCCAGTTAATCGCCAACAACGCCAACGCCATCACAACCCCCGCACGTATTCGATAATGGTCGTGAGTTGACTCTCTGTATATAGCCCACCAAACGCTGGCATGCGACCACTGCCTTGACCTTGTTCTCCGTAGCGCTTACCTAATTCAGAACCGCCCTTAATGAAATCCAGCATGTCTTTTTGATTTGGAAACTGACGCACAGTCGACCCACCCGTAAGGTTTGGTCCAAATGCGCCGCCGCCGGTGACTTGTGGATCTCCGTATGAGTATCCCTTGGTGTGACAACGCGCGCACGAGTAACCACCGCCATACAGATTGAGATTAAAAAATGCTTCTCCGAGCGAACCATACGTTCCGGCAGCAACAAGTCGCTCTGCTTCTGCTTGGAGTTCGGCGTTCTTGTCAATCGGCAACGTTCCGCCTGCGCACGTCTTGGGATCATCTTTTAGATTGGCGCAGTTATCACGCGGAATCTGAATGCTCTTCATATACGAGATCAAGGTAGTGATCTGCTGATCGTTCATTGGACCACCACCAATTGTTCCCCACGCCGACATCGGAGAGAACGGTCGTCCGTAGTTCAAGACGAAACGTATTTCCTCTTCAGTAAATCGATAGAGCACGGTGTTCAACGCAGGAGCTTTCCAGTTCACTGATTTAACTTCGCCTGTCTTTGGATCTGTGATGGCGAATGGTGCGACTCCACCCGTTGCCTTCATGCCACCGTGACATCCGGCGCAGTTGAATCCACCTTCTGCTGTCGGAGCAAAAAGCCCTGCACCCCAATTCACGAATCTCTTATCAAAGCCAACGATCGCTCCGGCTTGTCGACTGGGTTCGAGCACCCAGTACAGCGGAAGCGCAACAGTAACAATGGCCAGGAAAAGAATGCCCAATAACTGAGTGCGCTCAATCTTGCGCCCCTCCAGAATCTCGTCGTCGTAATACTCTTTGCGGTTCGCAGCAAGCTCAATCTCTGAGCCAACTTCTGCACGTGTTGCGCGCGCATTAAAGATGGCATAGAGGATCCATCCTCCAACTGCAATCAGCAGGATCACTGTTGCGATAGATGTGCTGACTGACGAGAGCATCAGTGGTGACCTCCGACAGTGCCTATGCAATGGGGCCCTTCGGCCTCTTGCCCTGTGGTGTTTGTCCCGATTGCGGGACCAGCGAATACTGCGCCAGTGTCGATCACCAGCACGCCATTAGTGATTGATACACCAAAACGATCCATTCCGCGTGGCGCTGGTCCACCTTTTTTTTCACCGACGCGATTGTATTGCGAACCATGACACGGGCATTCGAACCACTGCGAACTCTTGCACTCCGGAACACGACAACCAAGATGTGGACACTTCTGGTAGAGCGCCACGACTCCGGCTTCCATGCCTGAGTACACGGGTACTTGTTTGCCGTAGATAAGTTTTGCTTTGCCGATTGCATCTTTTGGATACTCCGTTACCCACGAACGCGCTTCAGAGAGATACAAGAAACCTTTATTGACTCGAATTGACTGAATCACGTCATCAATTTTTCCGACAGAAATCTTGGAACCAAATCCGCCCGTTGCACCTTTCCACAAAAACCCGATGCACGCCGCTCCAAACCCACCCAAACTTGCCGTCATCAATGTAACTGTGGCGCGATTAAAGAACTGTCGCCGAGTGACACCAAGAGTTTCTTCATCTGGAGGTGACCACTCCTGTAGCTCCGGTCGTGATGCCTTGACCAACACTCCGCTACGAGTTGCGTTTGCCTCGCGCTCAATATCCCTGCCCGAAATTTCTGCATCAGGCGCACTCTGTGTTTTGCGGTCACGCTGCCGGGTCTCGCGCGACAGCACACCACCACCACGTACCCCGCTGCGGCGAGCAGACGTGAACAGCACTGCAGCGCCCAGCACGACTGCTGCGGCGATTACTAGTGAGATGATGACTGCTGTACTCATTGCTGTGTTGCCTAAATCCGTTCTGTCTTGTGCTTTTTAAAACTCAAAGAAAATTCCGTCGCGCCACGGGAAGGTGAAGTTGAAACCAGGTCCGCGAAAAAATGATCCGATAATAACTAAAACCGCCCAGAACATGAGATGCACTGTCATCAGGCTTGTAATGAATTTTCGATCTTCAGGTTTATTTGATGGGTTCTTATCGAGATAGGCCGCCAAGATAAGGGCGATGAGTCCGACACCTGGCAAGGTCACGCCCGCAATCATCGGATGGAACATCGTGAGGAGTTCTTGAAGACCTAAGAAATACCATGGAGCCTTCGAAGGGTTCGGAGTACGGTTGAAGTTGGCTGCTTGCAACAAAGGCGCATTTACGACCCAAGAAAAAACAAACAAAAATGCCGTGCACGCTAGCGAAGCGACAAACTCGACGGCAAGCAAATGTGGCCATGTGTGTACTTTGTCAATTGGTGATGTCTTGGCTTCTTGAATAGAGCCAGACTTCACCACTGTGAGAAGTCGTTGCGTGTGTCCACCAGGACCTGCGGCCAATGGCAATCCACCACTCGCCGGTGCACTCGCCACTACTGCATCAGGCTTATCTGCTACCGCCACTGCACCGCCAGCACGGGCCGCACGAGTGCGATCAAGCAAATGTTGCGGGATGCGAGAATCTCCTGCTGCATCTGATGGTGCATCTGCTCTGGCCGCTGCGGCTGCTTTGTCACGTGCTTCTTGTGCACGCTTGAGAAGGTGCTCTGGAATTTCAGTCATTGCGCAGTCACCTCTCTCACAGTGGTCCCGAGATTCCGCCATCTTTACGGACGCGCCAGAAATGCACGGCCATAAAAATCACAATGATGAATGGGAACAGGAGGACATGCAATACATACCATCGCAAGAGTGTTTCCGAACCGATTTCGACACCGCCTAGCAATACGAATCTGACCTGCGAACCAATGACAGGCGAATAACCCATCATGTTGGTACCTACCGTTACAGCCCAGAGTGCAAGTTGATCCCACGGCAGCAAATAGCCAGTGAAAGACAGCAGTAATGTCAGCGTCAACAATACAACACCAATCACCCAGTTGAACTCACGTGGTGGCTTGTATGCACCATGATAAAACACGCGCGCCATGTGCAAAAAGACCGTCAAGACCATGAGGTGCGCACCCCATCTGTGCATGTTGCGAACCATCAGACCAAACGTCACAGATGTCTGCAAGGTCTGAATATCTTCCCACGCATTTGTGGCTGTTGGGCGATAGAAAAACATCAAGAAAATACCCGTTACCGTCAGCAAAATAAATAGGAAGAAACTCAGTCCACCCAAACACAGTGTGTAGCTCACTTTGACTGCGTGACGCTTCACTTTGACTGGGTGCAAGTGGTACAAAACCGAGTTCATAATGACATATGAACGGTTTCGCGGACTGTCGGTGTAGCCCTTGCGAAAGATTGAGCCTGGTCTGAAAATAGATGTCCATGCTTGACTTGCCAACGTGGCCTGCCCAAGCTTGGCGGCCCGTTCTTTGAGTGTCGGTCTGGGACTATCAATTACTTTTGCCATGAGGTGTTCCGTTTATCTTAGAGGCGTAGACCGTAGGCGTAGCCGTGGGCGTTGGTACGAGTGTGACTATCTCCAGTTGCGGCAGGTTCTCCTACCTTGCCCATGATGATGACTCCGGTTGGGCAACGATCAACACAGAGCGCACACCGCGTGCACACATCGTCATCAATAATAAAGAGAACATGATCTGACGGATCTGCTCCGGGCATTTCCATGCCAGTTGACTCCGCAATCGCATCCGTGGACACCATGTGGATGCATTTCCATGGGCAAATGTCTACACAGCCCTCGCACATAATGCATTCGCTCTGATCGATATGGATGAATTGTTTCGGCTTCACGGCCTTACCAAGATATTCGGCATCCACTTCAACGAGTTGATACTCATCGGACCACTCTGGCATCGGAGGATTGGCGTCAGTACGTGTCATGGATAAATCCTGCTACGCCTTCTTCACTAACGGACGACCGTATGGAGAAGTTTCGATTTCTTTTGTCACAGCCTGTCCACGCTTTTGCCACCACGCACCGAGTGCAATCAAAATGCCCATAAAAATCACATGAATAACTACAACGACAATGTCTCGCACTGCTTCATAACTAATTGTAAAAGGGAAATGACCGCCAAAGGCTTTGGCCTTCAAGATGTCAAAAGGACCCTGCAATAACTTGTCTTGTCGCCATCCGAGATTTTTGTCAGCATGATCAATCCACTGGTGAGGAACCACACCAAACGCCAAGAACAGCACAAAAAACACATATACCGATCCGAACATCGCCTCACCCCATGACACCGCAGTGCCCGCTTTGCGACGTTTTCCGTAGGCCATGATGCCGTAGATAAACACCAACGTGGCAGCAAAAGAGAACACAAAAGCCTGATTGACTCCTGGCCATTTCAAAATATTGATAGCAAGCATGATGGCGGCTAGTTCTCCGGACTGAGGGACAATTGCGTGTTCGTTTTGAGTAGTGAAACCACTGAGAACACTAGTCAGGATTACAGACGAAACCGTTATTTCTCGGCATGTCACCAAAGTCACCTTGCCCGCTCGTGCCAACCCGTCCATCACGGGTGGTTGTGCTTTTGTGCAAAACGCGAGCAACCTGTTGGCGCCTATTTATCACATGATTCCTTCAGTGGGTCCCCGATTGTCTATCGTTAAGAGGTGACCGAAATCCCCGAACACCTGCTGAAGCGCTCGCAAGAGCGTCGGGCCGCAGCAGCCGGAGAAACTGCTTCTGGTCAACCCGCTTCTGGCACTACTCCGGCCACAACCAGCAACGCACCAGCTGTGGCACCCAAGCCCGTTGCCCCAGTAGTGGCTCAAACACCCAAGCCAGTTGCCCCATACGTGGCCGCCGCAAATGCTCGCAAAAAGATTCCTTATTGGGCAATGGCCACCCTGAGTCTGTTGCCATTATGGGCTTTTATGTATTTCATCGCCCTCAAACCTTCCAACGTCGTAGAGGCTGGACCACTCAGTATTGGCGCAGAAGTTTTTGGTGGTTGCGCTGGTTGCCACGGTGCTCAAGGCGCTGGTGGTGCTGGTCGAGTGCTGTATCAAGGAGAAGTTCTCGAGACGTTCCCCGAGATCGAGGACATGCTCAACTTTGTATACACCGGCAGCCAAAAATATGTTTCTGACGGACTCGCAATCTATGGCAACCCTAATCGCGAAGGTGGTGCACATGCACCTTTGTCTTACAACGGAAACCCGATGCCGATGCAAGGCGAAAAAGCTGGTGGCGGTTTGACAGACGAAGAAATTCTTTCAGTGGTATGTCATGAGCGCTACGTGATTGGTGGCGCAGACCCCAAAAGCGAACAATGGAAAGAAGAATACGAGACATGGTGTTCACCAGAATCAGAAATCTTCATAGGTCTTGAGGCTGGGTCAACAAGCTTTGACTCGATTGACAAAGACTTTGCCAGTCTGCCCAACAAACCAGGCGTCGTCGGCACAGAACCACGCGCATCAATCGCTGGCTAAATCACGCAACATCGTCATTCGTGCGATTGACTGAGTAGTGATATGACTGACATTGATTCTGCCCCTGTGGCACTAAATGCCCCAGCTCGAGAAACAGAAGTTCTCGTAGTTGGCGGCGGACCAGCAGGCTCCGCTGCTGGATACTGGCTTTCTCAACTCGGGCACGATGTCACAGTCATCGAAAAAAAATCTTTCCCACGTGAAAAAACTTGTGGTGACGGTCTGACGCCTCGTGCTGTCAAACAACTTCATGACATGGGACTCGGTGATCAACTAACACAGTTTCATCGCTACGAAGGTTTGCGCGCAACGGCACACGGCAAAGCACTCGAGATGCAATGGCCCGAACACCCGATTTATCCACAACATGGTTATGTTGTGCGTCGCCGCGAACTCGATATGATGGTTGCAAAAAATGCGGAGTCATCGGGTGCTCATCTTCTGCAGGGACATGAAGCACTCACGCCGATTATCGATCGCGGATTCGTTCGTGGTGCAGTGATCACATCAAAGGCTGACAACACAACATTTGAAATACACGCTAAATACGTAATAGTTGCAGACGGGGCAAACTCACGGTTTGGTCGCGCACTCGGAACAGCGCGCGCCAAAAAATGGCCATACGGCACTGCAATCCGTACATATTGGGAAAGTCCTCGTCATGCCGAACCATGGATCGAATCTGCACTTGACGTCAAGGATCGCAACGGGAACTCAATGCCGGGATACGGGTGGATATTCCCAGTTGGTGATGGCACGGTCAATATTGGCGTAGGCCTACTCTCTACTTTTCGTGATTTTAAAAGCGTCAACACAACACACATGCTCGATTCGTATGCACACATGATTGCTGACAACTGGGGCATCACTCCAGATGCGCCCACATGCAAAGCAACGAGTGGTCGTATTCCAATGGGTGGTTCGGTTGGTCCCAAGATTGGACCAACGCACATTGTTATTGGTGATGCCGCTGGCAGCGTTAACCCGTTTAATGGTGAAGGAATTGACTACGCCTACGAAACAGCGCACATGGCTGCAGATTGTTTACACGATGCACTTGTCAGCGGAGACCCTGTTGCATTGCAGCAATACTCAAAAATGATTGAAGACGAGTACGGTCAGTACTTCAAAGTGGCAAGGCTCTTCGCGCGCATCATCGGTCGGCCTGTGCTGATGCGCGAACTCTCGCGGGTTGGTTTACAGTCGCGCACACTCATGGAGTGGGTGCTACGAATCATGGCGAATCTTTTACGACCTGACGAAGTAGGCACAGCCGAGGTGGCGTATAAAGCAGCCGCACAAATTGTGCGCTTGTTTCCTAACGCTTAAATGCACACAACTTGCACGACAATGTCCTGCTCTAGATCAACAATTGACACAGCAGCGGGACCTCCAAAACGCGTGATGAAATCACGCAACGATGTTGTTTCTGAGTTGGGGCACACCCGTTTTACTCCAACACCAAGCGCAACTATCCAACCGTTGCCCAAAACACCTTCATCTCCATTACTCTGCATATCAACAAGGCCCGGTAAACGGAGTTGTTTGGTTCCATTTTTTGAATCAGCCTGCACGAGTGCAAACCACACCACGGCATCGCCAAGCATGTCTGCGACAAGAACACACGCCGCCTGCTCTTGAAAATTGGTGCAGGCTGTTACCGAGTTGTAGTCATCGACATATGTTCCGTCAGAGATGGTAATGACTCGGTCATCGGCAAGAGTCAATTGCATTTTTCCGATAGTTCGGCCCTCAAATACTGACCAGCCGGCGTCTGCTGTCACGGTTGTTGCTGAAGCGAATAGATCTATGCGTCGCTTTGTCGCATTACTCGTAACTGACGCAGAACCTGATCCGTGCGTAAAAAGAAACAGTACTGACACAGCCACCACGGCAAGCAATATAAAAATAATTGCTACGCGGCGGTTTAGTGACTGTTCCATTGCAACGCCTCATGCGCAATTTCACCAATTCGATTAATCACCGCGTCGTCATGGCTGAGTCCGACAAATAGTGCTTCGTATGCACCTGGCGCCATCGCCACCCCAGCAGACAACATCGCGTGGAAAACCTTGGCGTACAAGGCCTCGTCAGTGGTCTTTGCATCAACGAAGTTTTGTGGTGCATTATTTTGTAGCCCTGGGCCAAAGTGCATCCCTATCAAAGTACCCACCACAGGAAACTGAGCCACAATGCCGTTGCTTGCGCATGCGTCTCGAAGCAACGCACTCAATCGGCGTGCCCGTGCTGAAAGTTCGATATAGACATCAGGAACTAGTTCGTTGAGCGCCGCCAATCCAGCTGCAGTTGCGAGCGGATTGCCCGCCAAAGTTCCGGCATGGAACACAGGGCCGAGCGGCGATAAGTGATTCATGACGTCAGCAGAGCCACCAACTGCACCAATCGGCAAACCTCCGCCAATTACTTTTCCAAAACAAGTGATGTCTGGCCGAATGTCATACTTGGCTTGGGCCCCACCAAGTCCAATTCGAAATCCAGTAATGACCTCATCGAAAATTAACAGTGCGCCAACGCGATCACATTCGGCACGTAAGCCTTCTAAAAATCCTGGTACTGGGGCAACTACTCCCATATTGGCGGCAACAGGTTCAACGATGACAGCCGCAACATCATTATCCAAATGCGGAACAACGTTATACGGCACCACCCATGTGTTGGCAACTGTTTCTTCTGGCACACCAGCAGTACCTGGCAAACCCAGCGTGGCGACACCACTGCCGCCTGCCACCAATAACGCATCAGTTGCCCCATGAAAATTGCCATGAAATGTCACGATGCGTTTGCGTCCGGTTGCACCGCGAGCCAAACGAACAGCAGTGCTCGTCGCTTCAGTTCCGCTATTCATCAGACGCACTCGCTCACAACTTGGTACGCGATCAGAAATTGCTTCGGCTAGTTTCATTTCTCGTGGCGTTGGGGCACCATAAGATGTTCCGTCAACAGCAGCAGCGGTGATAGCAGCCGTGACCGCTGGATGGGCATGACCCAAAATAATCGCACCATAACTTTGAACAAGGTCAATCATCTGTCGACCTTCGACGTCATATAAATATGCACCAGAACCACGCGCTACTAAAAAGGGCGTCCCACCAACGGCGCGAAATGCACGAATCGAGGAATTGACGCCACCCGGGATAACTGCTGCTGATCGTTCGAACAGCTGTTGATTTGAGGGTACACCAGCGCCCTTGCAAGTGATTGCCGAACAACCAGCCTGCACGCATCGCACAGGATCACATAGAGCGATACTCACCGTGCGTTCATCGATTCGGCAAACCATCGTGCAAAATACGTCAGGATAATATCTGCGCCGGCTCGCTTGATCGCAGTGAGATGCTCCATTGCGGTTGCATCATGATCGATCCAACCATTTTGGGCAGCGGCCTTAATCATGGAGTATTCGCCGCTCACGTGATACGCCGCCACTGGCACATCAACTGATTGCCGCACTGCACTAATGATGTCAAGATACGCAAGTGCAGGCTTAATCATGACAATGTCGGCTCCCTGGGCAATGTCTTCGTGTACTTCGCGCAAGGCCTCGTTACTGTTGTGCCAATCTTGTTGGTACCCTCGGCGATGACCCCCATCGGCAATGTTCACATCAACTGCCTCACGAAAAGGTCCGTACAAAGAAGATGCATACTTTGCTGAGTACGCCATTATCGCTACGCCAAAATGTCCGGCGCCATCTAAGGCTGCCCGAATAGCTCCGACTTGACCATCCATCATTCCGCTTGGCGCCACCATGTGTGCACCTGCATTGGCCTGAGCAATCGCAATCTTGCAGTACACATCAAGTGTCTTGTCGTTATCGACTGAGCCATGACCATCGAGTATTCCGCAGTGACCATGCGATGTATATTCGTCAACGCACAGGTCTGCGATAATTACTATTTCGTCACCAACCTCAGCACGTACTTTGGCGAGCGCAACTTGAGCGACGCCATGCGGATCAAAAGCACCTGACCCGACTTCATCTTTGGATGCTGGAACTCCGAATAAAATCACTCCTCGAACACCTAGATCGCGCAACTCGACTACCTCTTGAACGAGCGAATCAATAGTGTGTTGCATCACTCCGGGAAGCGACATAATCGGATGAGGTGCTGAAATTCCCTCTCGTACGAAAAGAGGTGCGACCAGATCAGCAGTGTGCAGGCGAGTCTGGGCAAGCAAGTCGCGCATGGCCTCTGTGGCGCGCAGTCGTCGGGGGCGAGATGTCGGGAACACTGCTCTAAATGCTATGGGCGTTTCAGCGTAAATTTATTGATTCCACTTTCTTGGTTTTAAACATGTCTGCACCCTGGCGGCACAACCCCCGCAAGACCAGATGCCAGAGATGGTGCTCAGTTGTGGCGTATGGCTTTCGTACAGCACGACTTATTGACAGGCCTCTATTGCAGCCTGCACGAAAGCTGTCATGCTCTGCTCGGATGCTGTTGCTGTCACGCTCAGTCCACGTGCGGTCGCAGTACTTGATGTAGACGGACCAAGGCTGATCACAATCGGTGGAGTTGATGCGCCAAAAACGTCGAACCACGCAAGGACAGCACTTGATGATGCCAATAACAATATGTCAGCAGCAAGAGCCGGAAGCATCTTGTCGGGACTTGGTCGCACGTATGCGGTGCGATACGCGACAACAGATGTGACATGCCAACCAAGGTCTGTGAGTCCGTTTGCAACTTCTGTGTCAGCCAGATCTCCTTGCACAAGAAGCACGCTCCCGGATCCTGCTGGGAATTGGTGAACAAGTTGACTTGCGCGTGCAGGAGATGCGACTAGGTCACATTCACGCTCTAGAGTGCGCGCAGTTGCCTCACCAACCACCGCAATTTTGGTGACATCATTGCGATTATTTAGCGCAGATGAAAGAGTGAGAAATGGAACGATGCGTTCTGCACCATTTGGCGATGTCACGACAATCCAATCAAACTCATTGAGACGCTGTAGTAGTTCATCACGTTGGCGGCCATTATCAAGTGGCTCTGCGATGGCAATAAGTGGCAGTTCAACTACTTTGGCACCGTGTGCGGTCAGAAGTTCAGTGAGTTCTTTATTTTGAGTGGCTGCTCGCGTGACAACAACAGTGCGACCAAGTAGTTCGTCGCTCAACTGCGCCGACCTCTACGCAGTTGCTTTTGACATTCCCTGGCAATTTCTCGTCCCACCTCAAGATGGTCATGAATGCCCAGAATGGAGCCCGTGAGTTGCACTGATGTGCTGTCATTGGCCATAAACGCGCGAAGTATGTGGTCTGGTGACACATGTGCAGCAATAGGAGCAGTGCAACCAGCACCAAGTTCAGCGAGAAATGCACGTTCTGTTTCGACAGCACGACGAGTTGGGGCATGATCGATGATTTGCAAAAGGGTTCGCGTCGCATCATCTTGAGCGCGTGCTTCTACAGCGACACAACCTTGCCCAATCATTGGAACAGCATCATCAAGTGACAACACTTGTGTGATTCGGTCTTGAAGATCTAAAACCTCAAGCGCGGCCACCGCCATCACGATTGCCCCATTATGGGGAATCTTTTCAAGACGAGTATTGATATTGCCGCGTAAGTCGATGAACTGTAGATCTGGTCGCAGTCGTGCAAGTTGTGCACGACGACGAACTGATCCTGTGGCAACGGTTGCTCCACTGGCAAGCCCATCGAGCGTAGAACCGACAAGTGCGTCGTTAGCAGTGCGTCGTTCGGTGAACGCAGCGATAAGCAATCCTGGTTGTTGTTCGGATGGCAGATCTTTTGCTGAGTGCACTGCGATATCAGCGTGTCCGTCTAATACTGCTCGCTGTACTTCTTTGACGAAAATACCCTGACCGCCAATTTCATGCAATGGTGTGTCTGCTTTTTTGTCACCAAGTGTTTCGACAAAAACAAGTTCGATCACTAGATCAGCATCTGCTGCAATCAGTTGTTGCGCCAAAAACTCACTCTGTTTTTTTGCCTGAGCGCTGCCTCGCGTGGCGAGACGAATTGTTGTCATGCCTCTAGCGTACGAAGTCCGCCAACGAACTACTGCAATCCAAAGAGGTCGCGTACCGCGGCTGACAGACGATCTCCCTGGGGAGTTCCAGCAGCATCTTTAAGTTGGACTGAGGGCGAATGCAACAGCTTGGCAAGTATCCCGCGGGTCAGCGATTCGACCACCTCTTGCTGGTCAGCGGTGAGGTCTTCAAGGCGATGGGCGTAGCGAGTGAGTTCTTCTTGGCGCACACGCTCTGCAACTTCGCGAAGTTGAGAGATAAGGGGTGCTGCTTGACGTGCGACAGAATCAACGATGAATCGCTCGACCTCTTGACCCACGATGTCACGAACTTTTGCCGCTTCGCCAGCCCTCTGTTCGACCCCATGAGACGCCCAATCGCTGAGATCTCCAAGATCTCGCAGAGTGACTCCATCAAGACGCGATGACGCAGGCTCGACGTCGCGTGGGAGCGCAATGTCTACGATCAACAGTGGAGTTGTGACTGCTGTTCTTGCGCGGGCAAGTGCATCGGCAGTGATCACTGCTTGCCCAGCACCCGTGCAGGCCAACACAACATCTGCACGCGACAACTCTTCTTCGAGATCTTCCATTGATGCAACTTTGGCGTCAATGCGTTGTGCTAAATCATGTGCCCGTGACTCGGTGCGATTCATGACCGTAATGCTTGACGCGCCAGCGCGCAGTAATGCACTTGCCACGCCTTCTCCCATTCCGCCAGCCCCCACAACAAGAACGCGTCGCTCCGACAGTGTGCCTAAAATCTCTTGAGCCATTTCGACTGCTGCATGCGATACCGAGGTTGTCGCGCGACTGATTCCGGTTTCTGTTCGTGCTCGTTTACCAACTTCTAAAGAATGCCTAAACAGTGCGTTGAGTGCTGTTCGTGCCACACCTTCTGTGCGAGCAGTTGCCCATGCGTCACCGACTTGGCCGAGGATTTCTGTTTCGCCGACAACTGCTGAATCAAGACCGGATGCAACTTCAAATAAGTGCGCAATTGCTGCTTCGTCATGTTGACTGTAAAGGTGGGGGTGCAGTTCATCTGGCGTGAGACCGCTTGATTCGCAGAAGAAATCTCGAATATCGGCATATGCAGCATGAAACCGTTCGGTGATTGCATACACCTCGATGCGGTTGCATGTCGACAAGACAACTGCTTCACGCACATCATCACGCACGGACAAACTATGTAGCGCTTTAGGCAGTGCCTCTTGGGCAATAGTGACTCGCTCAAGAAGTTCGAGTGGACTTGTACGGTGGTTGATTCCGATTACGACGATGCTCATGAGTTGTCTACGCGATTACTGATTCTGGATCTGACACCACGGCAACTCCACGCGCATCCATGCGACACTGCTCATGGTAACTCAAGATTTGCAGTTCGAGCGCCATGTCTACTTTGCGTATATGAATCTCTGCAGGCAAATTTAAGATGATGGGGGCAAAGTTGAGAATAGAACCCACTCCTGCACGCACGAGAAGATCTGCTGCTGACTGCGCATATTGAGCCGGAACCGCGATAATGCCGATACTGACTCCTTTTGATTGAACAATGAGAGGCAAGTCATCAACATGACTTACGCGGACGCCACCCGCAACGCTGCCAACTTTTGACGGGTCACTGTCAACGACTGCCGCAACAACAAAACCGCGCTCGCTTAGTCCGCCGTAGTTACCAAGAGCTTGACCTAAATTGCCCGCGCCAACAATGACGACCGGCCATGACTTATTCAGTCCGAGTTCACGTTGAATTTGATAAAGCAAATAGGAGACGTCGTAGCCCACACCGCGGGTTCCGTAGCTCCCCAAATACGACAGGTCTTTGCGTACCTTGGCGGCATTCTGCCCTGCTAGAACTGCAAGTTGATCACTTGATATTTGTGTGCAATTGTCGGCGCTGAGATCATTGAGAATACGCAGATACAGAGGAAGGCGAATCACGGCAGCTTCGGGAATCCGACGACGAGAGGCGGTGGTCATGACCTCTACGCTATTACTTCGTGCATTCATTCACGAAGTCCATGGGCACTCATCTAGGCTTTCTGCCGTGACCTTTTGCACTCATTATCCCCTTCAGGATCGCAAGGTCTGGCGATGAATACCGCACTCGCCGCCACATCTGCTCTGGTCGCGCTCGCCTTTGGACTGAGCACACTTGACCGCTGGTTGCGTCGAGGCCGTCGCCAAGACTTGGCGTGGACAGTGGCAATGGCACTATTTGGCCTGGCGTCATTAGCGTTGTGGTGGGCTCAGGCTCGTGGCTGGAGCGCGGCTTCGTTCCGACTTTTTTTTGCGCTGGGAGCAGTCGTCAATGTTGCGTGGTTGGCATTAGGAACCGTATATCTCTTGCTGGGGACACGTATTGGCGACATCGTGGGGCGATGGCTATTGGGTTTAACTGGTTTTTCACTCGGAGTCATATTGGTGGCGCCATTGAAAGCGCCGGTTCTGGCCAACGAATTCCCCACTGCTCGCAAACTTTTTGGCGTACTGCCCCGAGTACTTGCAGCAGTGGGCTCCGGGGTTCCGGCTCTAGTTATTTTTGTCGGAGCAATATGGTCAGCGATCAGCCTGTGGCGTGGGAAGTCTCCAACCATCACCTCTGAGGCCACGCGGGAAGTCAGGTCACCACGCGCCTTAGCGAGCGGAAATATTTTAATTGCTTTTGGAACAGTGGTCTTGTCTGCGAGCGGAACCGTGGCTGGACGTTTGGGCAAGGACACTGCCTTTGTCGCCTCGTTGCTGGTCGGAATAAGCATCTTGTTTCTGGGATTTTTGGTGGCTACATACGCCACTGCTGCGCGTCGGACGCGCCAACATTTTATTATTTGAGCATCAACAAATTAATAATGCCAGCACCAAAGATGACCATGATTAAAAGTACAACGGCGAGTGTCGTGGCAGGGCGCATATCTCTACCGTAGTGCGTGGCGCTACTTAGGGCGGATTGAGACTGCTGAACTGGCCACACCTGTGGCGTTGTCACCAGCAAATAGTGACACTCTGTCTCCGGCGCCCACATTGAGTGTGACCGCAGCGGATTCACGGTCGCAAGCAAGTGCCAACATCCCGTATGAATCGATAACGAGCCCCACTCCACCAGTTGGGATAGCAGCAAAATTAGTTAGTACCTGCATACTGCGAATATCTTCTCCGACGAGTACTCGCAATTGAGTTGGTAGGTGGGCGACGTCATCGATGCCAACGTTGAGTTGACAATTGCCAAAAGAATCGATCCAAGTAATTTCACATCGCAAACCCACGCCATAAACATCATGGGTTTCTTCTTGGGAGAGGGGAACGACACCAGGAATAAGAAGGTCGGCGTCAACTTCTTCACCTACCTCTGAAAGTTCACCACCGTTGCAGAGGAACGCAGCAACAGGGGCAAAGATATCGCGCCCAGCAAAGGTGTTTCCGGGGGCCAGCAGATGCAGATCGGTATTAGTAAGAGTAAATGCACGTTGTGCGCCACCCGCCATTGCAACAGCTGGTGCGAGCAAGCCATTATCTGGTCCGAGCAGAATGCCGTCACCATCGGCAACTTCAACAGCAATCGCACGACGATTTGTTCCAACACCAGGGTCGACAACTGCAATCACGATTCCCTTTGGAACATACTGAATTGCTCTAGCCAATGTGAGACCGCCAGAACGAATATCAAATGCCGGAACACCGTGTGTGATGTCAGTGATCGTCACATGCGGAGCCATGTCGATCATCACGGATTTCATCACGCCGACAAATTCATCCTGGATTCCGTAATCAGTGAGTAAAGAAATGTGCGAGTACTTCATGATTGATTTACCAATGTGATGCGTTGTGCAGAGCGACTAAACGACAGGGCCGATGCCAACCCCCCGATGGCATCGGCCCTGTCGGCGCAGTTCCCGAGGGAACGCGACTCTCGAACTGGGCGAACCCTGTTCGGCGACTTCGTACCTCTGTACCCTACGCCCAAATGGGTACTTATGAAAAATGTCACGCTAATTATTTTCCAGAGACCGACCAGCGCCCTAGGCGCCCATTTCCCGGCTACGAGCGGCGGCGGCGGATACTGCTTGATCTACGATCTGGCGAATTTTGGCATTTTCAAGCACCATCAGCCCTGCAGCCGTTGTGCCATTGGGAGATGTCACTCGCTCGCGCAATGTGGAGGCTGTTTCTGGGGACTGGGCCAGCAATATTCCTGAGCCCCTAAATAGTTGTTTGACCAATATTTGAGCCACGTCAGGGGCGAGCCCCTGCGCCACCCCAGCGTCGATCAAGGCTTCGGCAATCAAGAACAAATAGCCAGGTCCAGAACTAGCAACCGCAGTTACGGCATCAATCTGTTCTTCTGGCACGCGCACCACAACACCCACTGCAGCCAATATTGACTCAGCCCAATCGATGTCTGCTGGTGAACAGTTTGCACTGACCGCGAATCCAGAAACACCCTCTCCCACTAGCGCAGGTGTATTGGGCATTGCCCGTATCGCTGCAATATCTGAACCCAGCGCGCGCTCAAGAGTTGCCAGTGAAATACCAGCAGCAATTGACACAACTCGTTGTACTGCAACTTTGCGAAGTTCAATACACACGTCAACAACTGATTGAGGTTTGACAGCAACGATTGCACTGTCACACGAAATGATGGTCGACGAAGTACGAACGCCGAATTGTCGCGCTACTGCATCGCGTTTTTCGTCGTCGATTTCAACCACCACGATGGAGCCAGCAGAGACACCACCAGCGATGAGACCAGCGATGAGAGCCGTTCCCATGTTGCCACCTCCGATAATGGCCAAAGAGGACGAAGTAGATGTCATCTTTCAGAGGCTAACGGCGCATCGGTGCGCGCAAAACGTGTCGCGAACCCCGTGCGAATAAGCATCGGGAAGAATTGCTCAACTGTGGCATACATCGTGCCGATAATACGGTCTAGTTCTGACTCGCTGAGCACCCCGAGTGGCAACTCGCCACGCAGAAATAAGGCGTCCTCGATGCCAATCGAAAAGTGTGCGCCCGTGATGCGTTCGTTTTGGCGGAGTGCAAACTCATACAACTCTTGTGCGTTTTCTTCTGGAGCAGGCATGACGTATGTTTCGTAGCGAAGTGTGCGCTGTCCAAGCAACAACCAGATAGTCGTAAATTCTTTTTCTTCACCACGCATCCGCACAAACCACCGTCGTTCGTCAGTGTCACCACGATCGACTGCCACGATTGCATCGTTCTTGGTAGATGATTTTTCGAGCCACTGATCGATCCGTTGTTCGAAGTCCAATAGAAACGAATCTGCAAACAATTCACTCATCTCAACAACTGCTTCACTTTATTAAACGCAGATCACACGATCGCGTACTGCTAGATCGGCATACACACGCCGCAAACGTGCGGCAGCGAAGCTCCATGTATACCGAGTGGCGTGTTCGGCGGCGGCGGCAGACATCATCGTTGTCATGTGATGATTATCGAGAATCTCGGCAATATGTTTGGCAAAAATTTCTGGTTTGCGATCGGCAACCAAGAAGCCAGTGCGGCCGTGCTCGACAACAGTAAGTAGTCCACCTACTGCATTGGCTACAACCGGAGTTCCGCACGCTGCTGCCTCTAAAGCAACAAGACCAAAACTTTCGCTGCGACTAGGCACTAGAACCACGTCGGCTGCGCGGTAATACGTTGACAATAAATGATGTGGCTGTGGAGCAATGAAATGCACGCGGTCGTTGAGACTATGTTGCGTAATGAGTGCTTGTACTGCGGCAAAATAGGCATCGCCGTCAGCGCCACTTGCTCCGCCGACAATCAACAAATGTGCATCCTTGCGATCGAGCGCTGCCAGTGCCTCTACTGCTACATCAACACCTTTGAGCGGTTGAATGCGACCAACAAATAACAACACCGGATAATCGCCAAGACCAAGCGCTTTGCGAGCGCCCTTTTTATCACCGGGTGCAAAGAACGCGTGCTCCACTCCGGGTGCAACTATTTCGAGTGATCCGGGTGGTGATCCGTACAGCGACACAAATTGACGTTCTTCTTCGGTGCAACTCACGCAGATTGCATCTGAACAACCGATGACACTTATTTCGGCCTGTTCGCGGTGCGCCGACTCATAGTCACCACCTTGTGCTTTGACTCGAGCAAAAGTATGAAATGTCGAGACCAGCGGTACACCAAGCGCATGCTTTAGATCGTGTCCAGCAACACCCGACATCCAGTAGTTGGCATGCAGAACATCTGTGCCCCCTGCGCCCGTAATGTGTTGCATGACATTGTCGGTGAACTCAGGGATCATTGCCGACAGCGAGTCTTTGGGTGTATCAAAATCACCAGCAGAGATGTGTACCACTCTGTGATTTGGTTCCACGTTTACCACTGGCGCAAGATCTGGTTTCCATGCTCGTGTGTAAGTGGTGCAATCAACTCCAGCATGTGCCAAGGCTGATACCAATTCGCGTACATATACGTTCATGCCGCCACCATCGCCCACGCCAGGCTGCACCAGTGGAGAAGTATGAAATGAGAGCACGGCCACGCGTTGCATGCGCCTTTAATCTATCCCTGGAGTGCTCAAATAGGCTCGGCTGAGCCGCCATTTGTCAGCTCATTAGGCAATTGGTGCGGCCATTAGGCTTGATTTCATTAGTCAGTCAGCAAGGCTGCCGTACCGCCATCACGCAACCGTGCAACGAGTTCTGCCGTGAGCGCATCGATTACCTCAAACATCTGATGGCGTTGTTGCGAACAACTCTGTTCAAACATTGTGAGGGCATCACGAAGTGAACTTAGATCTGCATCTGTCAATGACTCAAGATTTTCAAACGAAAATTCTGCACACAATTCATCGAGTTGCACCAACAAAGGATGGTCAGCGGGAACATCTGTCTCGCGTGGTGGTCGAGCGCTTCCGCCGCCATGTTCTTGCCCAAAAACATTCGCCAAGCGCTGCGTCAGTGTGCCATCCGGTACGGGGGAATTTGTTGCACGGCGACGTTCTTCGTCATGCACGAGGTCGACACGTCCCTGAGTAAGACGGCGCACAAACGACACCGCGTCTTCTTGGCGTTGCAGGGCGTTGCGTTGGGCCCGTAAGTCTGACAATGGCAAGCGCGTTGCATCACTCATACTGATCCTCCCGAGACGGGCGGCAAAACTGCCAATTCATCGGTGTCTTGCACGACGCTCGAGGCGTCGGCTTCTTCGCCGTTCACCCAGATCCGACTCGATGCCAAGACTGCGGCGAACGTGTCTCCGTAACGAGCAACGGCAACGGCCAGTACTTCGGCGACGGTTGTGCCGGGCACATCGTCAGTCGACCGCCCAACGACCTCACGTGCCGCCGCAAAAAAACGCATCTGAGCCACGCATCTGAGCGTACTCGCCGAACTACCCTTAGGAGTCGTGTCCTCATCAGCTCCAACAACTCGAATCCTGGTTCTGCGCCATGGCGAGAGCGAGTGGAATGCGTTGGGGAAGTGGCAGGGACAAGCCGACCCGCCCCTCACAGATGACGGACGCCAACAAGCCTTTCGAGCGATTGAAAAACTTGGCACATTTGATGTGATTGCTTGTAGCGATCTACAGCGGGCACATGAAACCGCCCAAATCATCGCTCACGGCATAGGTATCGGACCACTCATTGTTGACGCACGACTTCGTGAGACCGATGTTGGAGAATGGCAAGGACTCACGCATGCCCAAATAGAACGACAGTGGCCAGGATGGCTTGACCGCCACAAAAGGCCACCGTCTTTTGAGTCCGATGCTTCTTTGATCACCCGCTTCACGGCAGCACTTGGCGATATTTCTGAATTATGTGCCGGAGGCGAGGTCCTCGTAGTGGCTCACGCTGGTGTTATCCGTGTCATGCGGCGTGCGTTGGGAGCCACCGATCCACGCATCCCCAATCTGGGCGGATGTCGTTTTCTTCTTACCCCTGGCGCTAGAACAAAATCATTACTAGTCGAAGACATTGTCGAACTGCTCACTCACGGCCCAGTCGGCGAGGAACTGTAGCGGTGTTTGCTCGCCAACTCGATGAGTCGCACTCCCCCATCTTGCGCGACCGATTAGATGCGTTGGTTTGGGCGCGCATGACATCAAACGCGTGCTACAGATTTTCTCCGCCGTTTATTGCCACCATCGCAGCTGGGCTTGATGTCAAAGTGAGCACTCTGGGACTAGCACTTATGTTCGGAGAATTCGCCGGACTACTCAGTCGTTTGATCGGGAGAGCTGTTGACACGCGAGACCGCAGAATCACAATGACATGTGGAATGCTTGGCGTCGTTGTCAGCGTGTTATGCGCCTCTGTCGCAGTTAATACAATAATGTTCGGAGCGAGCGTATTTTTCTTGAGCGCCTCAAAAGTTTTGTTTGACACTTCAATGGTGGCTTGGATAAACGAACATGTCGCCTACGAACGACGTGGTCGTGTGATTGGCATCATCGAAACATCGTGGGCGTTGGGTCTTTTGCTTGGCGTTGCCATTATGGGCCTAATCACACTGCTCACATCGTGGCGTATTGGATTTGCCTGTGGTGCATTAGTTTTGTTGATTACCGCACTCATTGTGATGAGACAACTACCCAAAGAAAGCAGCAGCGTTAGCGCAGTCACCGCTGAGAAAGTTCACATTCGCGGTAAGGCTTTATTGATTGTTGGTGCATCGTTCTTTCTTATGGGCGCAAGCCAGAGCCTGGGTATCACCTTTGGTCCGTGGCTAGAAGACAACTTTAATGGCAAGAGTTGGATCACCGCCGTTGTCATCGCCCTGGGACTCGTAGAACTCATCGCAAGCATTACTAGTGCTCGACGCACCGACACGTGGGGTAAAGAACGCAGTGTTGTCTACGGCGCAGTATTAATGGTGGTGTCGGCACTGCTACTCACTATTGGTGAGCAACATTGGCTCAGCGGCGTGATCTTGTTGGTTCTGTTTATGGGTGGCTTTGAATTTGCCGTTGTCAGTCTGTTGCCTATTGCTGCAAATTTAGTTCCCGGAAGCACAGGGGCAAGCCTTGGAGCCGTAGTCGGAGCAGGCACACTGGGTCGTGCGACATTTTCTTTTCTCTCGACACGGAGCTACGAATCAAACGGACTATGGTTACCCGCCGCGATCAGCGCTGTTCTTGCGATGGGCGCGGGTGTGTGCACGCTTTTCTATCGCGCACCGCGATCATCATCGTCCGTTATGTATATCGATGAGTGATTGGCACGCGCCTGTCTCTTCCAAAGGCCTTCGACGACACACGCACTCCCGGAGCCGTTTGGCGTCTTTTGTATTCACTGAGATCAACAAGTCTGGCTAATCGCCTGACAAGTGTTTCGTCGGCACCTCGTGCCACGATGTCAGCAACTGTGAGGTCACCATCTATATACATTTCCAGAATGGGATCGAGTTCGTCATACGGCGGAAGACTTTGGTCGTCACGTTGATCGGGTCGCAACTCTGCAGATGGCGGTTTGTCGATTACCGCCAGCGGAATAACCTCATGACCTGCTCGCTCGTTATAACGGCGACACAACGCAAACACATCTGTCTTGAAGACATCTTTGATTACTGCGAAGCCACCAGCAGAGTCACCATAAATTGTGAAATAGCCAACTGCAATTTCGCTCTTGTTGCCTGTAGTGAGCACCATCCATCCAAATTTGTTTGAAAGCGCCATCAACGTTGTGCCACGACAACGGCTTTGTAGATTTTCTTCTGTCAGGTCTTCGTTGCGACCAATAAACGATGGTGCCAACATTTCAAGATAGGACGAGAACGCTGGTTCGATAGAAATAACCCGATGGTCGATCCCTAAGTTATTTGCAAGTGTTGCTGCATCGTCTAACGAACCTTGACTTGAATAACGAGATGGCATAGCAACTCCGTGAACGTGCTCTGCGCCAAGCGCATCAACAGCAATTACTGCAACAAGAGTGGAGTCAATGCCACCTGAAAGCCCAATTACTACATCTGTGAAACCATTTTTTCGCACATAGTCACGAGTACCAAGCACGAGTGCTTCGTACATTGTGTCAAGATTTCCCTTTGTCTGCACCACTTCTGCTTCAGCTCCAATACCGTCGGCGTTAAGTTGGACAACGGAAAAACCTTCTACAAAAGATGCCATGCGGCTTACTAATTTTCCGTGCGCATCAAAGACAACACTTGCACCGTCAAAAACCAACTCGTCTTGACCCCCGACTTGATTGACATAAATGATGGCGCAACTATTCGTGCTTGCCCGTATCGACAGCATCTTCTCTCGCTCTGTCTGCTTTCCGACATGAAATGGTGAGCCATTGATGTTGACAATTATTCGAGCACCTGCCTGTGCTTGTGCTGACACAGGCCCGATGTCGAACCACATATCCTCACAAATCGTGATTCCCATCGTGACCCCGCCGATCTGGACCACACCACTCGGAATAGTTCCGGACATGGCAGCACCTGGTGCAAAGTATCGTTCTTCATCAAACACGCTGTAGTTCGGGAGTAGTTGCTTGTGATACACCGATACAACGCGACCATCGCAACACAGTGCTGCTGCATTAAAGAGTTGGTCGCCCACAGTGTCGACAAACCCGACAACAGCCGCGCATGACCCAGTCGTGGCGGCAAATGCCTGAACGGTGTCGATGTTGTCGCGCACAAAAGCCTGTTTGAGCACAAGATCTTCGGGCGGATAGCCCGTCACAGTCAGTTCACCAAACACAACGACCGCACAGTCAGCAGTGACAGCTTGGCGGTATGACTCCTGTATTTTGAGCAAATTGCCCCCCAGATCACCCACGACAGGATTGATCTGAGCCATTCCAATCCGAAGCGTCAATGAAATCGTCACGCTTCAGAGGCTACCCAACCAACACGGGCACCTCCTTGTGGTATTTCACACAGCCGTAACAGTTCGGCAATGGAGACGTGCTCGCAATTTGGCAGGATGTACCTACTTATTCATCGGGTTTACCCGACTCACCCAAAGGACACGCTGTGCCAATTCAGGCTGAATACATCTGGCTAGATGGAACCCAACCAACCCAGTTACTGCGATCAAAGACAAAAATCCTTCCCGACTTCTCGGGAGCAATCTCGGACATGCCTCTTGATGAGTGGGGTTTTGACGGATCATCAACAAACCAAGCGACAGGTGAAGCTTCTGACTGCATCTTGAAGCCAGTGTTTCAATGTCCAGACCCGATCCGTGGCGGAAAAAATATTTTGGTGATGTGTGAAGTGTTGTTGGCAAAAGATGCTTCACCGCATCCCACCAATACCCGAGCAGCACTCGAAGTAGTCGCCGAGCGACACGCTGCACAAGAAATGATCTACGGTATTGAGCAGGAATACACAATGCTTCGCCTTGATGGTTCGCCACTTGGATTCCCCGTCGGTGGTTACCCAGGCCCACAAGGCCCGTACTACTGCGGTGTCGGAGCTGGACGAGTTATGGGTCGCGACATCATCGAAGAGCACACACAAGCCTGCATTGATGCCGGTCTGAATATTGTTGGCACTAACGCCGAAGTCATGCCTGGTCAATGGGAGTTCCAGATCGGACCAGTTGATGCCTTGGCAGTCAGTGATCAGATGTACATCGCGCATTGGTTATTGCATCGCATCGCCGAAGAATACGACGTTGTTATTTCGTTTGCTGCCAAGCCTGAAAAGGGTGACTGGAACGGAGCAGGTGCACACACAAACTTTTCCACTAAGGCAATGCGCGAAGGATACGACGCCATTGTTGCTGCATGCGAAAAACTCGGAACACGAGTTCTTGAGCATGTCGAGAACTACGGCCATGATATTCAAAGTCGCCTCACCGGCAAGCATGAGACTGCTCCATGGAACAAGTACTCCTACGGAGTATCGAACCGCAGTGCTTCGGTGCGCATCCCATGGCAAGTTGCTCGCGACCAAAAGGGTTACGCCGAAGACCGTCGCCCGAACGCAAACTGCGACCCATACACAGTCACGCGTCTCATCCTGGAAACGGTGTGTGACTGATCATTTTCCTTCGGGAATAATCAAATGTTCCACAACGGGGGGCGTCATACCCCCCGTTGTGCTTTATCAACAACAGTCCGTGGGTGATTTACCGACTTTCACGGCAGAATATGAGGATGTCCCCAATGCTTGACCAGCAGCGCGATTATGTCCTAAGAACCGTTGAAGAACGTGGCGTTCGACTCGTGCGCCTGTGGTTCACAGATGTCCTAGGAAATCTCAAAAGTTTCGCCATCAGTCCAGCAGAGCTCGAAAACGCACTCAATGACGGAATGACATTTGACGGTTCGTCCATTGATGGTTTCAGCCGACTACAAGAGAGCGATGTTTTGGCGATCCCTGATCCCAACACGTTTGAAGTCATGCCCTGGGTAGACGCCAAAGGCGCAGAGGCGAGGGTGTTCTGTGACATCCATAATTTGGACGGAACACCATTTCAAGGAGACCCCCGGCAGGTGTTGCGACGCAATCTTGATGCTGCTCGTGCTCAAGGTTTTGAATTTCTTGTTGCCCCAGATATGGAGTATTTCTATTTCGAACCACCTGTCGCTGGACAAAAACCTGTACCGCTAGACGAAGGCGGGTTCTTTGATCTCACTAGCAACGATGTTTCGTCATCAATGCGCAAAGAGACAATCCGCACACTCGAGACCATGGGTATTCCTGTGGAATATTCTTTCCACGAAGACGCACCGAGCCAACAAGAAATAGATCTGCGACATACTGATGCATTGTCAATGGCTGACAGTGTGATGACTTTCCGTATGGTCGTCAAAGAAATTGCTGCGATTCATAATGTGCATGCAACTTTTATGCCAAAGCCTCTTGAAGGCGTGCAGGGCTCAGGCATGCACCTGCACTTGTCGTTATTCTCTGGCGAAAACAATGCTTTCTACAATGAATCTGATCCGTATAACTTGTCGCCAGTCGCTAAACAGTTTATGGCGGGGCTTTTGCGTCACGCTGCAGAAATTACAGCAGTAACGAATCAGACCGTCAATAGCTACAAGCGACTTGTGCCTGGGTTTGAAGCCCCAATCCACATCTCGTGGGCGCGCAATAACCGCAGTGGTTTGATTCGTGTCCCTATCGCCAAACGTGGCAACGCAAGTGCCACTCGCATTGAATACCGCTCACCAGACCCTGCATGTAATCCGTATTTGGCTTTTTCGGTTATTTTGGCCGCCGGCCTCAAAGGAATCCGCGACGGATACGAACTCGCACCTGAGGCCGATGCCAACTTATTCGAGATGGGCGATGATGTCTTACTCAAACTCGGCATAGATCAACTTCCCCAATCACTTTCTGATTCATTGCATATTATGGAGCAGTCATCACTCGTGCTCGAAGCACTCGGTGAACACATCTTTGAATGGTTTTTGCGCAACAAACGCTCCGAATGGCGTGCATATAAAACCCAAGTGACGCCCTACGAACTTACGCGTTATCTGAAATCAATCTAAGACCATGGTGGCAAATTTTCTTGACATGCTGGTGGTGTATCCCGATCCACCGTCAACTGATTTAGCGCGCATGCTCGACCTTTCTGGTTATCGCTGGAAAGCCGTCTCTAACGCGGACGAAGCCACACGTAACGAACCGGCTAATGGCTGGTCAGGTGCAATCATTGTGTGCGACGAAGACCCAGAGTCTGCATGGCTGTTCGCCCGCTCATTGCGCAAACGCGACACGCCTATATCGCCTGTGGTGGTGTTGGTGTCAGGAGCACAACTCGGCGACCTAGAACTGCGCGATGATCTGTATGAGGACTTTTGTCTGACGCCATTTCATCCGCGCGAACTTGAGGCAAGGTTGCGTCACTTACTATGGCAATCAGTTGGCGGTACAAAACCAGAACTGATCGAGCACGGTGGTCTGGCACTTAATCTTGAGACATACCAAGCAACATTTAATAATCACCCACTTGATCTCACATATATGGAATACGAACTTTTGAAGTTCTTGGCACAGAACCCTGGCAAGGTATTTTCGCGCGAGATGCTGCTCTCACGAGTATGGGGTTACGAGTACTACGGCGGAGCTCGCACAGTTGACGTTCATGTTCGGCGTTTGCGGGCAAAACTGGGCGAAGAACACGCCAACCTGATTCAAACGGTACGCAGCGTCGGATATCGATTTGGTCAATCCCGCTGGAATACCTGATTATCCTTGCTAATTAAACGCATCAATCAGCAAGAACGCGCCAAAGATAACAACGAGACTTAACCAAAATGCATGCATAGTCAAGATGACTAGTCGGCGAGTTGTTGCATTTTGCTAGCGATTCGACGATGAATACCCAGCATTTCATCGACTCGCTTGCTGACAAGTTCTCCATTACGAACTACTGCTCGACCATGCACGATTGTGTCCCGCGCGCTGATTGGGCCACAACGCATCCACGCTTCAATCGGGTCGGCGATGGCTCCGGCAAATCGAACGCCCTGAAGTGACCACACCGCAACATCGCCGACGGCACCAATCTGTAGGCTTCCGATTTCGCCAAGACGACCTAAACATCCTGCACCACCAATCGTGGCGCACTCAAGCGCCATGCGAGCATCTGCGGCACCCGCACCACTGCGTAACTTAGCCAACAGCATTGCTTCTCGCGCCTCCATCCATAGCGATGCACAGTCAGCAGAAGATGAACCGTCTACTCCGAGTCCGACGTGCACGCCAGCTGCCCGCATTTCGATGATAGGAGCAATGCCAGAAGAAATAATCATATTGCTACTTGGGCAATGCGCGGCACCGATTCCGGCTGCACCTAACTGTCGTACTTCGTCGGCGTTAGGCATCACACAATGCGCAACCCATGTGCGACTGCTGAGCCAACCCACCTCGCGTAAATATTCAAATGGACGACATCCAAACATCCGCAAAGAGAAATCATCATCTTCGACATTTTCTGCAAAATGGGTGTGCAAACGTACATCTAGTTTTTCAGCCAGTTCTGCTGAACGAATCATCAGATCTTTTGTCACGCTAAAAGGCGAACACGGTGCAAGTGCAATGCGAACCATTGCACCATGACTGCGATCGTGATGACGTTCAACTGCGCTCTGAGACTCTGCCAAAATATCATCGTCTTCTTGCACCACGTTGTCAGGCGGTAATCCGCCATCCTTTTGCGACAACGACATCGAGCCACGAGTGGGATGAAACCGCAATCCCAAGTCTTGTGCCGCTGCAATTTCTGCTGACAACAAGTCGCCGCCGCCGTGCGGGTGCAAATACAGATGATCCGTCGACGTTGTGCAACCAGAGAGAGCGAGTTCAGCCAGACCTACCCATGCCGAGACATGAGCACCTTCTTCGTCAAGAACACTCCAGAGTGGGTACAAAGTTTGTAGCCACCCGAACAACGCAGCATTTGTCATCGGCGGAAACGCTCGTGTGAGGTTTTGGTACATGTGGTGGTGAGTATTAATCAGACCAGGTGTAACTAAACACCCGCTGGCATCGATGACTTGTGTAGCCAACGGCAGGGCATCGCGCACGCCCCCTAGTGCTGAGATAAATCCATTAGTGATGGCCACCCAGCCACCAGGTATTTCGCGGCGCATCTCGTCAACAGTTGCTACGAGATCTGCATTGACAATCAAAAGGTCGACTTGTTGAGTGTTCATCGGGTTACTTCAGGGTTCCGAGCACTGTGGCAATGTCTTGAGCACACGTAAGTGGATTAACGATACAGAGTCGCAACATGATTTCATTTTGCCATGTCGTGGGTGTCACGAACGCCACTCCGTCATTAAGAACTTTGTCGGACCACGCATAATATTGATCTGCTGACCATCCAATACGACGAAATATCACGATGCTCAGCTCAGGAAACATCACTAATTCAAGATCTGGGTGTGCAGAGATCTGTCTTGCTGCTGCGCGAGTGACATCAAGCGTGACTTCTACTGAGCGCTGATACTCATTGGTGCCATATGTTGCCAGACTGAACCAAAACGGCAATCCACGCGCCCGTCGTGACAGATGATGTGCGTAATCGGATGGGTTCCATGCATCATCTTGGTGCAGTGAATCTAAATATTCGGCATGTTGTGTATGCGCTGCGCGTGCAATCTGAGGATTGGCATACAACAAAGCACAACAATCAAACGGTGCAAACAACCATTTATGTGGATCGACAATATATGAATCGGCGTGTTCAATCCCGTTGAACAAATGTCTAACTGATGGGGCGATGAGACCTGCGCCACCATACGCGGCATCAACATGAAACCAAGTATTCAAATTACGAGCACAATCACCAACGCCGGATAAGTCGTCGACAACACCGACATTTGTTGTTCCGCCTGTCGCCACAATTGCAAACACTCTTAATTTGTCGTGCTCAGACAAGGTGTCAATAACAAACTGAGTCGCGACACCGGTCATGCGTCCGCATGGATCTGTGTCAACCCAAATGACATCGGCGTCCATTGCACGTGCAGACTGAACTATCGATGAATGCGTGCCGCGCGACGCGATGATTACACCGCGTACGTTGTCGTAAGCACCATTGGCATGATGACGCCAGTTCCAGCGCGCAGCGATAAGTGCTGACAAATTGCCAGCTGTTCCGCCACTGACAAATACTCCACCAGCGGTTGCAGAAAACCCAGCAACGTCAGCAAGCCAGCGGAGTGCTTCGTTCTCAGCAAATACTGCACCAGACCCCTCTTGCCATGAGCCTGCATAAACATTTGCCGCAGATACGGCAACGTCAAATAATCCCGCTGCTTCTGTTGGGGCTGACGGCACATATGCCAAGAATCTGGGATGATCAACCGTGATACAAGTCGGCGCCAACACATCTCTCCATAATTGCAATGCCCTTTTGCCGCCGATTCCCGTCGGCGTGATAGTGACGCCAGCGGCTTGACGTAATTCATCTGGAGTTCTTCCCCGATCAAGCGGATAATCTCGTCGAATTCGTTGCAGGGCGTACGACAGAATCTTCCAACTCAGTCTCTTGCTCTTCCGGTCAAACCGGTGCATCGCTACCACCGGCGTCGTTTCTGACAACTAGACGTTGGTCTCAAGCAGTTCGCTACCTTCGTGGCGAACCTCTGCATCTGAATACAAAAAATGTCCAATCAATGCCGCTAGACCAGCAGTTGACAAGCCAACGACAATAGGAAATGCAAGTAAAGCGATAGTAATAAGAATAACGCCTGGCATGACTATCAGCGTACTGGCTTGTACGCCCAAGCTTCAATCTCTACGTCGCCACTAAACGGCAGCGCAGCAACTCCAATAGTGCTGCGCGCAGGGCGACTATCACCAAAGCCAGCGACATAAGCTTCGTTGAATACTGCGAAGGTGTCCATGTCTGTAAGAAAGCACAGCGTCTTGCTGACATCTTTGAGTGAAGCCCCCATCGTTGCGAGTTGCGCCTTTAGGTTGGCCACTGCTTGGGCAGTTTGCGCTGCCACACCTCCAGCCACTAAGGCGCCGTCTTTGATGCCAAGTTGACCAGACACAATGATCCAGTCTCCGGCTCGCACGGCTGGGGTATAGGGACTCGTCGGTGGTGATTGTTTGGCCATGTGTCTTACTGTAGGTCACAGCCCCACTCCTCTACGATTGCAGTTATGACTTCGCTTACTCCGTTCTCGCGGCGCACTTTTTTGATCTATGCCGGCACAACAACAGTCGGCGCTTTTGCCTTGGCTGCGTGTGGCGCATCAGCAGGCTCGTCGGCTCCGACATTGCCTAAGGGCGTGGCCCTTGTGCAGCGGTTTCCCAATAATGTCCTAGTGCCGGGCACTGTTCGTTTGCCAATCTCATTAGCGGTTCAAAAGGGTGTTCTTACAGATGCAGACACTGATCTTCCAGTAACTCTTAGCGCCAAGGTCATTGAGACTGCCACTGGTAAAACCGTCATCCAGCAAGTGACTGCGACAAAACACACCACAGGTGTTCCGCAGCCATACTGGCCGTTCACGGTCACCGTAGACACTCCGGGTATTTATTCGCTCGTTGTTGATGGCGGTCCAGCAGATGGCGCCGCATTTCAAATACTGCAACGCACTGCCGTGCAGATTCCGCTCATTGGAGATGCGCTACCACCATTTGACACACCAACAACTACAAACAACAACGGTGTCGACCCAATTTGTACTCGTGTAGAAGGAACCTGTCCATTTCATAGCGTCACACTGACCGATGCGCTTCGCTCCGGAAAACCTGTCGTGTATCTCATTGGTACGCCTGCGTATTGCCAAACCGGAACATGTGCTCCTGCTCTTGACGCACTTATTGCAGTGCAAAAAAATGTTGGCGACTCAGCCCTGTTTGTCCATGCTGATGTGTACTCAGATTCGACCGCAACGACTCCTGCTCCAGCGGTTAGCGCCTACAACATGTCGTATGAGCCAGCCTTGTACATAACCGACGCACAAGGAATTCTTCGAGCACGACTCGACGCCATCTTCAACGAAGAAGAAGTGCGCGACGTGCTGTTGTCAGTAGCTGGAATCAGCTAAAAGATTTGCCACAACCGCAACTGCGTGTGGCACCAGGATTGCTGATTGCAAAACCTTGTTCGTTGAGGCCATCTTTGAAATCAAGACTTGCGCCTTCAAGCAGCGGAGCAGATGCTGGGTCAACAACAACGCGCACTGCGCCAAATGTAACAACGATGTCATCGGGTGCGATGTCACCGTCGAAATACATGTCGTATTGAAAGCCTGAGCATCCGCCTGACTTAACGGCTACGCGCAAGGCCATTTCGGCGGCGCCTTCGTCTTGGAGCAACTGCTCTACTTTGACTGCTGCTGCGTCGGTAAGTGTGATCATGGGAACCTCCAAAGGCTTGGCTGGGGATTATGAGCTTTATATCTGTCCTTCACCCTACAGCCCCATACACTACTTATGTGAGCCAAACTCAGGCCCCCAGTATTAATGACATCCGCTCGTTGCTGCGTGCCGTCATCGACCCAGAGCTTGGAGACAATATCGTCGACCTTGGTATGGCTGGCGACATCACATTTACTGACGGGCTCGTCACGGTAGCCATGAAACTCACCATTAAAGGGTGTCCGCTGCGCGTGCAGATCCGCAATGACATTGAATCCCGCTTGCTTGCTCATCCAGCGATCACCAAAGTCACTATTGATTGGGGCGAGATGACCCCAGACGAACGTACCGCAGTCATGACTCGGGCGCGCTGGAACGCCAAGGAACAAGCGTCTGATACCGCGGTCCCTGCCAACACGCGCATCTTGGCAATTGCCAGCGGCAAGGGTGGGGTCGGAAAAAGTTCGGTTACCGTCAACTTGGCTGCCGCATTAGCCCAAGCCGGAAAAACCGTTGGCGTGTTAGACGCCGACATTTGGGGATTCTCGATTCCGCGCATGCTCGGGATGCCCGATCGCCTGCAGGCACGCGCAGTTGACGGCCGCGACAAGCCCATGATCGTGCCCAATGTTCGGGTTGTTGGTTCGGGTCTGCTTAAGGTTGTTTCGACTGGAATGTTGGTCGAAGACGAAAGCACTGCGCTGATGTGGCGTGGCCTAATGCTCACGAAAGCAGTCGAGCAATTTCTTCACGATGTTGAGTGGGGAGAACTTGATTACTTGCTCATCGATATGCCACCCGGGACAGGTGACGTGCAGATGGGTCTTGCTCGCATGTTGCCACGCACTGACTTGTTGATTGTCACAACTCCTGCTGTCTCTGCCCAAAAAGTAGCTATTCGTGCCGCAGACATGGCACGCCGTAGTTTCTTGCGCGTCGCTGGCGTAATCGAAAACATGAGCACGTTCGAATGTGATCACGGCACACAATATGCGTTGTTTGGCACCGGTGGCGGACAAACACTGGCAGACGAAATAGGCGTCAAACTACTCGGTCAAGTGCCAATCGAATCAACAGTTGCTGCTGGTGGAGACTCTGGCGAACCAGTAGTTCTCTCCAATACCGGCAAAGCTGCTGGCGTCTTTTTGGCCATTGCAAAGCGCATCATTGACGACACACCTGATATGACAGAAATGTCCGGGTGCTCAGCCCGCACTGAAGACATCGTCCCAGTCAGCGTACGCAGTCGCTAACCAAGTTCGTCGTAGCCAGATTCGCCCGGCATCACAACGGCAATAACTTTGCCATCAGAGTTGAGTCGAAGGCGAGGCTCAATCACTGGTGGCACACCAACTTTGCGAGCAGCGTCTAAGGCGTCATCGGCCGTCGTAGAGTCAAGCAAGAATTCAAGGCTGCTAATTGTTGGGGGCAACATTTGCAAATCACCTGCCGCGAAGCGGCTCAGTGCTTCGTGTGGTTTCACCCACAGGCTTTCAATGGTCTCGCCGTCGTCGTGCAATGGTTCTTGTGCTTGTGGCGCACGCGCCACAAAAAACCGCGTATCGAATCGTCGTCGCTCGCCAGCCGGAGTAATCCAATGACTGACATAGTGAATCGCATCTGTCGTGAGGCGAAGATTTTCTTGACGGCAGAGTTGCGCCAACGAAAGTTGTCCTTCATGCACTAGATGACGCGCCCTTTCGAATCTTTCAATCACCTCAGGGGTGTCAAAACGCACGACATCTCCAGAGTCAGCATGTCTAGCCAAGAGCACGCCTGCTTCTTCGAAGCATTCACGAATTGCTGCGACCCAATACGACAAACCATTACGCGGAATCTGGAGCAGAGAACTCGCATGTTCGTCGGTGAGCCCGTCACAGACTTCTCCCAGTTCGTCGTGGAAATCAGAGTCATCAACTCTTCCGCCCGGAAAAACATACATCCCGCTTGCAAACGCCGCAGAGAAGGTTCTACGTAACATAAATACATCAAGACCTGTTTCATCATCGCGCACCAATAACACCGTCGCGGCTGGACTAATGGGAACTGTGAGTGGATCAAATGGTTCGTCCTTGCCCGGTCCACTACTGCGCGGCATACTCATTGGTCTAGTTCTCGCGTCGCATTATCTGCGTCATCGTGACGATGCTCTTGAATGTCGACAATAGGTTTGCCGTAAGTGGCACGAATTACTTGGGCTTTATTTGCAGTGCGAGCACCAATAATTTTTGCAACGACAAGTCGCACCGGTGGGAGCAAGAGCAAGAAACCCAGAAGATCCGTAAAAAAACCAGGAGCGATGAGGAGTGCCCCGGCAAGAAGCAGGCAGACACCTTCGACAAGTTCTCGAGAAGGCACGTTGCCACTGCTTACTTGTTCGTTGAACTTGCGCCAGACCCGTAGCCCCTGATGCTTCACGACCCTGGACCCGAAAACCGAAATCACAAACAGTAGTGCAATAGTCGGGACAACACCTACGACAGAACCAATCTTGACAACAAAATATATCTCAATCAATGGCACTGCAATGATGACAGCAAAAATCAACAGAAACATTGGCTTTTAATCCGCCACTGTCTCAGGTGAATCGTTCTTGCGCATCTCTCGATAATCGCGTGCAGCGCCTTCGAGGGGCTCGATCAATAAAGTGATGCCGTCAATTGCTGCAACTCGAACGGGTTGGCCACTAGTTAATGGGGTGGCTCGGTTTGTACGCGCGTGCCACTGCGCGCCATCAACACGAACTGTGCCTTCTGGATCAATCGCACCAACCGTAATACCTTGAGCTCCGATCAATTTGTCACGACCAATCGTTGGCGTGCCGAATCTAGTTCGTGTCATTGATGGCATTCCGACAATGAAAGTGAGCGCTAGTCCGCCAATGCAGACCAACAATGTGATCCACGAAGGACGCAATGTCAGGCCATCGACCGAACGAAAGAGAAAAAATGTTGACGCTGAATACATTGCTATTCCGACGCCAGTCCACAGACGAGGAACACCTACCTGCACGTCAACAGCACACGCCACCATTGACAGCAGCAGCAAGAGAAGCCCAACACCATTGAGGGGCAATGCACCTGCACCAAGCGAACCAAGAATTAGACAAACGGCTCCGACCACGCCAGCAATGCCAATGCCAGCAGTAAAAAACTCAAAAATCAAAAGCGCCAGACCAATCGTGAGCAACAACAAAGCAGACGGTGGACTCGCCACGGTATGCAAAAGTCTTGGCAGGAGTCCTAGTTTAAAAAATCGAACTGTCGTTGCTTCGCGTACAACTTGGCCGTTTGCATCAACAGTGTCGGACACCGTATCAAGAGTGACACCTTTGACGGTGACGCCATCAAGCACATACAGCATGTTGCGCAATACCGGAACACCTCGATCATCAGTTGCGAACTTGAGTGCATTTTGCTCACGAGCTTCCAAGAAGCCAAGTGTTTGTGTTCCGAGAACTTCATCTGCTTTGCCGAACGAAATACTTACACCACCAACTTTTAGCGGGACACCAATGCGTCCAATCCGTGTGCCGGGCGCCATCGCCGTCACATCTGCGACTGCAAGTATCTGCGCTGGCATTCCGTAGGCCCGCGAACCAGATGGTCCAACCCACACAGCAACGGGGATTATTGATGTCTTGATTGTTTCAAGAAGTTCTGTCATGCGCGCACGACTCACGACTGCCCCGCGGCTATTGAGTTGCAAGATGACTGCTTGAGATCGGTGCGCCGAGGCCTTCTCTAGTGACCGCTCGATTGCATCGACAGCGATCTCGTCAATGATGCCACTGACTTCTATAACATCAACGAGTGCAAGATCAGGCGCGGCAGTTGCAGATATGACACCATTAGCAACATGTGGTGCAGCGACGGCTTCAACAACACGGGCAGCGTTCGCCACATTCCACGATGCGAGCACGCTTGCGATTGGCGACAACACTGGTATTGCCAAACCCAGCATCATGGTGATGCTTGATATTTTTCGCACTAAGGCCTCCGACTGATGGATACACGACACTTTCTCAACGCATCGCGTGTACTCATTGTGGCGGGCAAAGGCGGAGTTGGGAAATCGGTGGTGGCCGCGGCGCTTGCCAATGCGGCTGCAAGTGTCGGACTTCACACCCTTTTGGTTTAAATTGAGGGCAAAAATGCCATTGCTGGCCTCGATGAAAGGGTACAGAGGCTGGCCATCACCCCTGGAGCTGCATTGGCAGATTATTTCGATTCCCTCGGGCTAGGACAAGTTTCGCGACGTCTGTTGGCAGCCGGAATAGTTGATTTAGTTGCCTCCACGGCTCCGGGAATCGATGACCTTTTGATTCTTGGAAAAATCAAACAACTTGAGCGAGCGGGTGATTGGGATCTCATCATTGTTGATGGCCCACCTGCTGGACAAGCCATTGGATTATTGCGAGCGCCATTGTCGTTGCGCCAAGCAGTGAGCGGAGGCCCGATACATAACCAAGCAATCGAGATTCTTGACATGCTCGCTGACCCCGAGCGGTGTCGGCAAAACTTCAGTTGCAGCAGCCCTCGCTCTTTCAGCCGCACAGATCGGTCGTCGTGCCATTGTCATCACAATTGATCCTGCTCGACGACTTGCAGACGCAATTGGTCTGCGCCATGAGATTGGCAACGAACCAGTTTTAGTGCAACAAATAGGTGACGGTCAGATGTGGGCAACCATGCTTGACGTCGGAGAAACATTCGATTCTCTCGTATCGCGATACGCAAAAGATGAGGAACAGACAACTAAAATACTTCAGAACACTTTTTACCGCAATGTGTCTCGCTCGATAAGCGGAACTCGCGACTACATTGCCGCCGAACGTCTGCTTGCGCTGCATGCTGATGAGCGCTTTGATCTTGTCATCGTCGATACGCCACCAACGCGATCTGCACTCGCATTTGTTGAAGCACCCGAACGCCTCGCGCGGTTTTTAGAACATCGACTTTTCAAATTGCTCATCTCTTCCACCCTGACAGGAATGAAACTCATTACGGGCGCACTACAACCAGTAGTGCGTACCGCCGGAAAACTTGTTGGAACTGCTGCCCTTGACGATGCGATTGCATTTCTGCGAGCTTTCGCTGGCATAGAGGACGGCTTCCGTCAACGCGCCAGACAAAGTTCGATACTGCTTCGTGGCCCCACTACATCGTTTGTTTTGGTGGCATCGGCCCGCGCCGATACCCTCGAAGAAGCCGCGTTTTTTGCTGACGGCTTGCGACAAAACAACATCGCAATCGAACTCGTTATTGCCAATCGGATGCCTCCACGGTTTGGTGATACTGCAGCCGAGGTTGCGCTCTCTCATGCACAAGACCCTGACGGGGACCTTTGGCGCAATCTGGCCCAACTTCATGCCGAAGCCGAGCAAGCCGATTCTCAACTGGCGGGATTTATGCTCGCCCTACCATCGACATCGTGTCTTCGTGTTGCAGAACGGTCCAACGACATCATTGACCTAGACGGAATCACCGACCTAGCGACTTCGTTATTAGCGCCCTAGCGGTGCCCAACAGTAGAGTTGTGGCGTGCACATTCTTCTTGCTACCGATGCCCAATGGATCTTGAACGAAGTCGTAGCCGTCCTGGGAACGCCGTCGACATCTTTTACGGTAGTGAGCGATGGACGTGATGTGAGCGATGCCGTTAAAACACAAATCCCAGATCTTGCAATCCTTGATTTGCAATCAGGCTCAATGGGCGCGATGGCCGTGGCAATGAACCTGCGTCTTGACCACAGCAGTGGCAACGCACCATTGGTCCCGGTTCTGATGTTGCTTGACCGCATTGCTGATGTTCATCTTGCACGACGCAGCGGCGCAAACGGATGGATCATTAAACCTCTTGATGCTCTGCGCTTGCGTCGGGCGGTAACCGCAGTCTTAGACGGTGACGAATACCATGAGGGACTACCGGTTAGTGCTGTCGCTTTAACGAATCAGTAACTCAGCAATTTGCACAGCGTTGAGCGCGGCACCTTTGCGCAAGTTGTCATTTGATACAAACAACGCAAGCCCGCGATTGCCAGACACAGAAGAATCTTGGCGAATCCGACCTACAAAACTCGGATCAGCACCAGCCGCAAGCAAAGGCGTCGGAATATCGACGACTTGCACACCAGGGGCAGCAGTCAATAGCTCAATTGCCCTCGATGCAGTAATTGATCGCGAGAACTCAAGATTCAGCGACAGTGAGTGTCCCGTGAAAACCGGCACTCGCACACATGTTCCGGACACCAAAAGATCTGGAATATCTAATATCTTGCGAGTTTCGTTGCGGAGTTTTTTTTCTTCGTCTGTTTCGCCTTCGCCATCGTCGACAAGTGAACCAGCAAATGGCAACACATTAAATGCGATTGGTCGTACAAATTTGTTTGGTGATGGCATCTTGACAGCAGAGCCATCAAAAGCCAGTGCTGCTGCCTCGGCTGCGACGGCTAATACTTGCGAAGAAAGTTCATCAACTCCGGATACTCCAGCGCCACTAACTGCTTGATACGTACTAGCCACCATGCGAATAAGTTGCGCTTCTTGGTGAAGCGGTTTGAGCACTGGCATTGCTGCCATCGTGGTGCAATTTGGATTAGCGATGATTCCCTTTTTTAAGTTGTGTACTTCGTGTGGATTTACTTCACTCACAACGAGCGGAACATCGGGGTCCATCCGCCACGCACTTGAATTATCAATGACAATCACACCTGCTGCTACAAACCGAGGCGCAAGAACACGCGACGATGTTGCCCCAGCCGAGAACAGCGCAATATCTAATCCAGTTGGATCGGCGAGGTCTGCGTCTTCCACCACGATTGACCCACTACCCCATGGCAATGATTTTCCGGCAGATCTAGCAGATGCAAAAAAACGTAATTCAGTAATCGGAAATTGCCGTTGCTCCAACAGTGCTCGCATCACTGTTCCGACTTGTCCTGTTGCTCCAACTACTCCGACGCGCATAGGTGTTTCAGGCTAACTGCGATGAGCAACCAGCCACCAATGACTTTTATTGCCCATCGGAAACTCGTCATGTAAGACTTGCGTTGTCCCAATGCTGACTGGCCGTCGCACCCGAATACCCCCCGAAAATGCCTTTGGCGTCTGGAGTTGGATCCCAAGCGACTCAAGATGGGCATACACCTGTCGTGGGCTGAGGCGATTGGCCTGCCAACCAAGGCGCGTTGACCATCGCCACCGAGACAGCTGTTCGCCAATGACGGGCGTATGCCACAACACTCGCATGATTGCACTTAACGGGATAAGAAACACATCTGACAACACCCATGTGCGGTAATTGAGAATTAGTCGCCCGCCTGGCTTGACGATTCTGCACGCTTCAGCCGTCAGAGCCAAGGCATCATCGTGTTTGCAGTGCTGCAGTGTGATGTAAGAAAACACAACATCAACACTTTGAGATGGCAGCGCAATAGTGCGCCCATCGGCAATATGCGTGGTGCGCAATGTTGATGTGTTGCCGAACTTAGCTACTGTTTCGCGGCAACGTTCGAGAAATGCGGCATCAACATCAGTTGCTACGACAGTCCCAAACACGCGCGTAAAAGCAGCCGTCATGCGACCAATCCCAGAGCCGATCTCAACAATGCTTTTGCTACTTGCTGTCGCCATCAAGCCGAAACGACGTAAATACTTGTCGGCTTCTTCGTTACCAGTTTCGACGAACTGCTCGAGTGTGAGAGTGTTGCCAGTTTCGTTGTTGAATACCCAACCCGTATCGCGCACGACTTGATCTGCCGTTGTTCCGCGCTCTGTTCTTTTTCCGGCAGCTTTCCAGGGAGTGAGATGCGGGCGACTACGACTCATGTATCCATTCTTACTCGCGCACCGGTAAAGGTGCGGAATATGCAGTGTCGCCGTCAAGGCCAAATGCGGTATGTAGTGCCCTGACAATACGTTCCATGTCAGAAGATGCCACCACCACCGACACTCGAATCGTACTAGTCGAGATCATGTGTATATTGACATCGTTTTGGGCACACACGCGAAACATCTGTGCTGCAATACCTGGACTTGTTTTCATACCAGCACCTACCAACGATACTTTGGCAATCTCTGAATCACTTGTCACATCTTGAGCGCCAATTTCTTTAGCAACTTGTCGGACGATTTTTTCTGCGTGTTGAAGTTCGGACTTTGGAACAGTAAAAGACACATCTGTCGATCCTTCTTTGGATGTATTTTGCACAATCATGTCCACGTTGATGTTGGCTGCAGCGAGTGGCTCAAAAAGTGCTGCGGACACGCCCGGTCTGTCTGGCACACTGCGTATTGTAATTTTTGACTCGGCTGCATCGTGTACAACACCCGAAATGACTGGCTCTTCCATTGTGGATTCTCCTTCTGACAAAACGTCTGATATCCATGTTCCTTGCTCCCACGTAAAACTTGAACGCACGTGAATTGGTACGCCGTGTCGACGTGCAAACTCAACTGCCCGAAGTGCAAGAACGGCACTGCCTGCTCCTGCAATCTCGAGCATTTCTTCAAATTCTAGATGTGCAAGTTTGCGAGCCATTGGCACAATGCGCGGATCAGCAGAAAATACGCCGGTGACATCGGTGTAGATCTCGCAAACATCTGCGTTCATGGCCACGGCTAGGGCGACTGCCGTTGTATCGCTGCCGCCCCGACCCAATGTGGTGATCTCTCGTTCGGTAGAGACACCCTGGAAACCTGCAACAACGGCAACCTTGCCCAACGCGACTGCTTCACGCACGCGATCTGCTTTGACTTCTATGATCTTTGCCTTGGTGTGGGCCGTGTCGGTAATAATCCCCACTTGTGAACCGGTGAAACTGACGGCATCTACTCCGACGTCAGCGAGTGCCATGCACATCAGTGCCATTGAGATGCGCTCGCCCGTTGTAAGCAACATGTCTAGTTCGCGCACAGGATGAACACTCGATACCTGGTGAGCGAGGGCCAGCAAGTTATCTGTGGTTTTACCCATTGCAGATACCACAACTACAACCTGATCGCCGTCAGCGACCGAGGTCGCCACATGGGCGGCCACCGCCTTTATGCGGTCGGGGTCGGCCACCGAAGTGCCGCCATATTTTTGAACGATTAGTGCCACCGATTAATCAGGTTATCGGCGAGGCGGTAGCCTGCAGAGTTCATGGGAACAGATAAACGCGAACGCAAGAAGGCAAACCGAAACATCGCTCGTGAAGGGCGCCAAAAAGCACAGCGAAATGCCGTCATCAAACAGCGGGCAATTCGCTATGGTATCGGTATCCCCGTGGCCATACTTGCGCTCTGGGCAGTGTCGAAATACTTCATCACGACTGATTCCACAAGTACTACAGACACCACGGTTGCCACATCAGACACCACGGTTGCCACATCAGACACCACGGTTGCCACATCAGACACCACATTGTCCACCACGCCAGGCGCACAAATTGAGGGTGATACGAAGTGCCCGCCAACAGATGGCACGGCAGTACGCACTACAAACTTCACCAAGGCACCGCCAATGTGCATTGACGCCAAAAAGTCCTACACGGCGACTTTTGACACATCAGAAGGTGCAATCGAAATTGCCCTCGACACAACCAAGACACCCAAGACAGTGAACAACTTCGTCACCTTGTCGCGATACAAGTATTACAACGGCTCGTTCATCTTTCGAACAGACCCCAGCATTGACATCATCCAGGGTGGTGGCGAATCAAATACAGACGACCCTGGCTACACCATTGAAGACGAAGGCAGCGGTTACAAATACTCTGAAGGCGACATCGTGATGGCCCGCACTGACGAGCCAAACAGCGCTGGAGGACAATTCTTTATTGTCACCGGACCAAACGCATCTGCACTCGATGGCCAGGGAACATACGTCGTGTTCGGCAAAGTCACCAAGGGTCTTGATGTCGCTAAAACAATTATCGGCCTCAACGCTGGCAGTGGTCAACTCGGTGGTGCTCCGAGCCGTGAAGTAAAGATTGCATCTGTAGTAATTACAGAAAAATAGATCTCCTGAACTAGTTCGCAATCAACATCATTGATTTCAGCGATTCAATTGCTGGTTCAGTGATTCCGAGTGATGCTGCGATTCCATAAAAATCTTTATGCTGCTCGCGCAACATTTTGATGAGCCGCGTCATAGCGAGCGGATTTGCCGACAGAAAATACTTTGGTGAAGCCGCCATGCGTGTCTCAAGATCTGGATACTCAGTGTGTGCCCACTCCATCATTCGCACCATCGCAGGTTCTGATAATGCATAATCGCGCACAATCACGTCATCATCGACGCCAAGAACTCCGAGTAGCAACATCGTCAATAGACCGGTGCGATCTTTGCCAGCAGCACAGTGATACACCAACGGCGTCTGTGGCCAGTCGGAAATAATGGAGAATGCGCGCTGAAACTGGGCGGCACCTTCTGACAACATCTCGGTATAGGCCCAAATCAAGAAATCAGTGTCTTGACCAAAATCTGGAACATCGCTGTGCTGCCAAGTGGTGTCAATTATTGGCACATGATGAAATTGCACCTCATAGGCCTCGCGCGGGAAGGTGCCAACGTTGTTGAGTTCGTCACCAGAACGCAGGTCAATAACGGTCTTAATGCCCAGTGTTCGCACCACCTCGATATCGCTCGCCGTGAGTCGATAAAGCCCATCGGCGCGGTACAACACGCCCCTCTTGACCATCAAATCAGCCTCGCCAAGGTATCCACCAATATCTCTGAAGTTATGAACGGCCTGCAGGGGAACCAGTCTGTGGGGAGTAGTTGTATCCATGAATCACACGGTAGGGGACAAAGGTGTCTGAATTGTTACCCTCAATCAAATGTCAGAACAACACAAAGCAAACACAATCTCCACCGTCGGAATCTTGGGCTCCGGAATCATGGGCTCTGGGCTCGCCGAAGTTGCGGCCAAGGCAGGCTTCACGGTTATCGTTCGGTCACGCAAGGCATCTGCTGCCGACGCGATGATCACCAGCATCGCCAAGGGACTTGACAAGCAGGTTCAACGCGAAAAAATCACAGCTGACGATAAAGCAAATATCTTGTCACGCCTCAGTGCAACATCAAATCTTGCTGACCTTGCTGATTGCGATCTCATTATTGAATCAGTGGTCGAAGATCTCGCCATAAAAAAACAACTCTTCGCAGAACTCGACACGATTGTGAAGCCTTCAGCAATTCTTGCTACCAACACCAGCACACTCCCAGTAGTAGATATGGCAATGGCCACCCAACGCCCTGCCCAAGTGTGCGGTATTCACTTCTTTAATCCAGCAACAGCAATGCCCCTTGTTGAAGTAGTGCGCCCAATCACTGCATCAGATGACACCATGTCAACGGCGAATGAGTTTGTTACAGCGTGTGGCAAAAGTGGCGTTCAAGTAAAAGACTGTGCTGGTTTTATTGTCAATGCGTTGTTGTTCCCGTATCTCAATAACGCCGTTCGAATCTGGGAAACTGGCACTGCATCTATGGAGGACATCGACACCGCCATGAAAGGTGGTTGCAACTTCCCGATGGGGCCGTTCGCTTTACTCGATCTCGTTGGGCTTGACACGTCTGTCTCGATTCTTGACGCGCTCTACGCTGAATTTGCAGACCCCAACTACGCAGCAGTGCCAACATTGCGTCGTCTCGTGACCGCCGGAAAACTCGGACGCAAGACAAGCGCAGGCTTTTACACCTACTGAGCAGACCCGCACTCGCCAGACTCCTCATATGCAACTAACACCTAGGCAAGATCTCGGTGAGAATCATTGGAACTTTCCAGATGCCCATGAGTGGGACCCGACTGACGACGTCATCTGCATTGGTGGTGATCTTGCCCCAGTGACCATCCTTGATGCCTATATGCACGGCATCTTTCCGATGTACCTAGATGATAAACAATCTGTCTTGGGATGGCTTTCGCCAGTGCAGCGCGGAATTCTTGAACTCAACGACTTACGAATTACTCGCTCAATGCGTCAGAGTGCTCGCAAGATGCGCACCACTTTTAATCAGGCATTTCGTGATGTCATGATCGCATGCTCCACTACTCACAAAGAGGGCAACTGGATCACAGAGGAGTTCATTGAGGCGTACTGTCGGCTGCATGACTTGGGCTGGGCGCACAGCGTTGAAGTGTGGCAAGACGACCAACTCGTCGGTGGTCTATACGGAATTCGTGTTGACGGATTATTTGCTGGTGAATCAATGTTTCATCGACGGCGAGATGCTTCCAAGGTGGCGCTGATGGCTCTCGTCGGCGCAATGCAAATGACCGAGATGACTCTTCTTGATACGCAGTGGTGGACCCAACATCTCCAAAGCCTTGGAGCCTCTGAACTCCCTCGTGACGACTATCTCAAACGTCTCAAACAAGCCCTTGCCCCGTCACGGATAGAGAAAACTACCTGAGCATTGCCATACTTACGGTGTGGCATCCACTGACAAGCGCAGCCGTGACGACCCATGGTTGATTCGGACATACTCCGGACACTCCACGGCACGCGCCTCAAATGAGTTGTACCGCACCAACTTGGCCAAAGGGCAGACCGGCCTGTCGATTGCTTTTGATCTTCCGACACAAACTGGATACGACCCTGATCACGAACTAGCTCGCGGGGAAGTCGGCAAAGTCGGAGTTCCGGTTGTGCATCTCGGACACATGCGCACATTGTTAGACGGTATTCCCCCTGCCCAAATGAATACGTCTATGACCATCAATGCGACCGCGGCATGGTTGCTTGCTCTATACATTGCCAACGCACAAGAACAAGGCGTGACACCCCCACAACTACGTGGCACTACGCAAAATGACATCGTCAAGGAATACCTGTCTCGCGGCACATACATTTTTCCACCAGCGCCATCGAAGCGTCTCATCGTTGACATGGTTGCGTGGTGCGCCAATAACGCACCCAAATGGAACCCGATGAATGTGTGTTCGTATCACTTGCAAGAAGCCGGTGCTACACCCGTGCAAGAGATTGCCTTCTCGCTTGCGACTGCAATCGATGTTCTTGATGCTGTGCGCGCAAGTGGACAAGTTAGCCCTGACCAATTTGACCAAGTCTTTGGATCAATCTCATTTTTCGTCAACGCCGGAATTCGCTTTGTTGATGAAGTCTGCAAAATGCGTGCTTTTACCCAACTCTGGGACCGCATTGCCCGCGAACGATACAACGTGCAAGACCCTAAGGTACGCCGTTTTCGATACGGCGTTCAGGTGAACTCACTGGGCCTCACTGAATCGCAACCCGAAAACAACGTGCAACGAATAGTTCTTGAGATGCTGGCAGTGACATTGTCAAAAAATGCGCGTGCTCGAAGTGTGCAGTTACCCGCATGGAACGAAGCTCTCGGCTTGCCACGACCTTGGGATCAGCAATGGTCATTACGCATGCAGCAAGTACTGGCTTTTGAAACAGATCTTCTTGAGCACGAAGACATCTTTGACGGATCACATGTCATTGAGGCCCGCACCTCAGAATTATGCGAAGCTGCATGGACAGAGCTCCAAGATGTTTTATCGCTCGGCGGCGCATTCAACGCTGTTGACGAACTAAAGGGCCGACTTGTCAGCTCAATGGCTGAGCGTACTCGCGCGATAGAGAGTGGCGAACAGGTTGTTGTGGGAGTAAATACATTTACTGAGACTGAAAAATCTCCACTCGGTGGTGCTGACAACATCTTAAAAGTTGATCCAGAAGTTGAAAAAGAGATTGTCGCTGATGCTGTGGCGTGGCGTGCCAACCGTGACAATGTGGCAGTGAAAACAGCGCTATCTGCCCTCTCGGCTGCAGCCCAGAGCGGAGACAACATCATGGAGCCATCTATTGCGCTCGCTCAGGTTGGTGGCACAACCGGCGAATGGTCAGAGGCGTTGCGTGAAGTGTTTGGAGAGTTCAGGGCTCCGACTGGGGTGGGCGCTGCGGTAGGCAGACGCACGACAGAGTTGGCTGATGTTGCGGCATTCGTTAAAACGATTCCTGGTGGACCACCAAAGTTCTTGGTTGCCAAGCCAGGACTAGATGGACATTCCAATGGCGCAGAACAAATCGCTGTCGCTGCTCGTGATTCTGGTATGGAAGTTGTCTATAGCGGTATTCGTATGACGCCAGAACAAATCGCTGCGAGTGCTCGTGATGAAGACCCTGACGTCATCGGTTTGTCGATTCTCTCTGGTTCGCATTTATCTTTAGTACCAACCGTGATTCGGTTACTGCACCAAGCAGGAGTTGATGCTCCACTTATTATCGGTGGCATTATCCCCGAAGACGATCGTGCGCGCATGAAAGAAGTGGGTGTTGCGGCTGTCTATACACCAAAAGATTTTGACATCGCTCGAATCATGCGTGAGGTTGCAGAACTTGCAGCAGCACATCGACGCTCACAGAACTAGCGTAGTTTCTCTTTTCAGATGTGACTAGATGCGATAAAACTATCGAGAGCCGGACCACTCTCAAGACTTGTTATCAGTGCATATCTCGGAGTATCTGAATTGTGCACCACCACATGCCACAAACGCTGTGTATCCACCACAAAACGTGCTCCTTTATGTAATGGGATGCGTTGTTCAGTAGCAGGGTCGGGTAGGCCATCTGTTCCGTTATCCATGAGCAACATATAACTGTCAGGACTATCCGTGAGCTCTAGCCATGTTCGAACCACCCAACCCTCGTTCTCTGGATTAAAACGATTGTTGTCGTCACGATGCAGGTTGCGTATTGCAGTGTCATGATCTTGTGGCTCTAATTTAATAATCCTGACTCGCCCAAAGTTGGCGCCAATATCTTGGACATATTTTTTTAGTGTTGGTGCCTTATCTGCATTAGTAGTGAACAGGGCGTCTTTATCTGTTTTACCTTTGTCCCAAAAACCACGACAGTCGAGTTGTCCGTCAGCAGATGCGAGCGGTGCAAAGTTGGTGTCACCACCACTTTTCCAGTCTAAATATTCGAGTGTTTCCCACTCCGCAGTTGGTACTTCAAAGGGGCACGTACTCAAAGAAATGCAACCGGTCGCATCGAGCCAAGCCAGCCTTGGGTGAGGTGTCTGAAGTGGTATCTCGACAGACCAATGCTCGGCAGTGGGCCAAAACTTTGCACTCATATCTTGAAGTGTAACTATCAAGGGGGCATTGTGGTGGTTGCACCGATGGGGACAAAACCCGCACTGGGGGGCAACTTCAGGACTGTGCCGGCTGGCACGCGATCAGGATTTTTTATTTGATTGAGTGCCACCAGGCCGGGAGCGCTGAGATTAAATCTTTCGGCGATGGAATAGAGCGAGTCTCCTGGAAGCACGGTGTACTTGCGTGGCACATACGTCGTGGTTGATCCTGGGACTGTTCGTACAGATGATGATGATGTTGTTGTTGATGATGATGATGAGCCGCCGTCAAAAAAACTTGAAACAATTGCCAACACAGCAAAACCCAATGCGCCCCACAGCAAATATTTATGGAGCCGCGTGCGCAAGAACATCACAAACCACACTACGAGACATTTTGGTCGGCGTAGAGTGATACAGCCCATGATAAACCTTCTTACTTTCCCTGGCGCTCAACGCCCTGCTCGCTCCTATCGCACAGACGCCGATGGAGTTGGCATCGCCACCTATGAGTGGGGCAATGAATCTGCTCCTCCATTGTTTTTGGTTCATGGTGGATCTGACTTTGCGGGCACCTACGACGTCTTTGCGCCGATTATGGCGGCCGCGGGGTATCGGGTCATCAGTTGGGATCATCGTGGACATGGCGATAGCGACCACACCGCCCTCTACGGATGGGACGCTGATATCCGTGACGCATTGACTGTGATGAGTTCAATCACCACTCAGGCTGCACCTGTCGTTGCCCACTCCAAGGGCGGAGCACTTATGTTGCAACTCGCTGACGCATCTCCGTATCGCATCTCCAAGTTGGTCAATATTGATGGCATGCCCTCAAAAAGGCGCATGCCTGACGCACCAGACCATGATCAAACACGAATGATGGCAGGTGAAATCACAGGTTGGCTAGATTTTCGTCACGAAGCGGCGGCAACGCATCGCAAACCAGGCACATTGCATGAACTTGCAGTTCGCCGCGGCAAAATGAATCCACGGCTTCCTATCGAATGGCTCGAATACCTTGTCACTATTGGCGCGCGTCAAGATGATGACGGATGGAGATGGAAACTCGACCCGACAATGCGCTTTGGTGGTTTTGGTCCATGGCGACCAGAGTGGACCCTCTTGCGCATGATTGCGCTTGGCATGCCATTTCTTGGACTCATCGGCACAGTTGACGAACCAATGGGATGGGGTACACGACCACGAGATTTAGTTCCGTGGATTCCGCGCAACGGACGACTCGAAGCAATCGCTGATGTTGGACACTTCGTGCACATCGAAAAACCAAACGAAGTCAGCACGATGATTTTGGAGTTTTTGTCATGAACACCACTGCGCACACCATGCAACAACTTACGCATAACAAAATTTCGCTAGCACTGCATACATTACGTGTCGGTTCTGGCACACCATTGTTATTGCTACATGGTCTGGGAGAGCATTCTCCGAGCACAGTTCCAGAGGTTGCCGCTCGTTGGCCTGGACCAATCTATGCACTTGACTTCACAGGACACGGGCAATCAAGTGTTCCCGCGGGTGGCGGATATTCATGTGAGATATTGCTCGCAGACGTTGATATCGCATTGCGTCATCTTGGAGGCGCATGTCTTTTGGGGCGTGGTCTAGGTGCCTATGTTGCTCTGTTGGCTGCTGGTGCCAGACCAGAACTCGTCCACGGCGCAGTCCTTACGGACGGACCAGGACTCGCTGGTGGCGCAACACACATCAGCGCCGTCACCGAAATTGCAACGGCGGGTGATCGCAGCGGCAAGACCCCTGACCCGTGGGCGTTAATTGAACTTTCTCGCGACGCAAGGCCAGCAAACTACGCCAGCACTTTTGCTCGGCTAAGCGCGACTGACCCTAACGGCATCGATCCAATTGCCGTGTGTTGTGTTGTGCGTCCACCATGGATTGATGCCATCAACGAAGAACCAGGCGTCGTGACCGGACTCAGTATTGAAGAAGCTCTAGAGAACTACGCCGCTCCATAATAGATCTCGTGATTCACACGTCTCTGTCTGACACGTAGTGCGCGAGCAAGATTAATTCGTCGACTGCTTCGTTGCTCAATGTTGTATGAGCCAGCGAAGCAATTGCTTCATCGCGCAAAGAAGCGATGAGATCTTCAAGTTCCTCAAGAGCACCAGTCTCAATAATTACTTGCTGAATCGCTGCGATATCAGCATCTGTCAGGTCTTCTTGACCGACTGTGTGCAAGATGCCGAGTTGTGCTGTCGTTGCTCTCTGGGTAGAGCGCGCCAATAGTGGAGTTGGCTTACCCTCTCGTAAATCTCCGCCTACTGATTTTCCGGTCACTGACTCATGTCCAAAAGCACCCAAAACATCGTCGCGCATCTGAAATGCATCACCAAGCGGTAAGCCATATGCAGAAAGCTGTTGAAGTACTACGTCGGCGTTGTCTGAATCAGCGAGTAATGCGCCAATATGCAACGGTCGCTCGATCGTGTATTTACCGCTCTTGTATCGACAGATACGGTCGGCGACTTCACGACTGCGTTCACGTCGAGCAGAGCCCAACATGTCGAGATACTGCCCAACATTGAGTTCCATTCGCATGTCGTCCCACATATTACGAACAGGCGTTGATACATCACTCACTAATCGATCTGACAATACAAAAGCCATATCGCCGATCAATATCGCTGCACCTTCACCAAATCGACGTGCTTCACCAGCCCACTTGGCTCGTGCATGCTGCTCTTCAAATCGTAGATGCGTCGTTGTGTCGCCGCGCCGAGTTGCGGCACCATCCATGATGTCGTCATGAAACAATGCCATTGCGTGCAATAACTCAATTGCTGCACCAATCTGGACAACCTTGTCTTGATCAACGCCACCCAAACCGACGTATCCCCAATAACAAAATGCAGGTCTCAGTCTCTTGCCGCCAACCAAAACAAGTCGACGAATCTCGGTAATGGGTGTAGCCAACTCTGGATCAAGTTGTCTCCATCTATCAATTTCTTGATCAAGAGTAGAGGTCAGTAATAGTTCTACTCGCCTAGCAATTTCGCCAAGAGATGCTGGTTGGGCCGTCATTAGGTATAAATCGTCAGTCGGTTCGAATCTATTCGTCGTCGCCGAGGCCGGCAACAACCTTGTCCACTTGTAGTTGAGCAGCGTCAATGCGCCCACGACACCAAGTAATTAAAAACGATGCGCGTTGCACCTGTGTGGCAAGGGCGTCTACATCAACAGAGTTGCCGTCAAGAACCGAAAGTATTTTCTCAAGTTCTGCGAGGGCTTCGGCGTATCCTTTGGGTTCGTCAGATGTGGACTTAGATGGTGGTGTCATGTGTGTGTCTCCTTGATAGTGCTAGTGGCAGAACCTGATGCAAACGCAGTAGTTATTTCTTCGCCCACCAAAAGTGATGCCGCATCACGAACAATGTCTCCGTTGGCTGCTCGTGTAATGCTCCAGCCTTTTGCCATAGTATTCGCTGGATCGAGCAGTCGCACTCTCTCGGTGATGTTGTCAAGACGCTGGGCGTGACGCTCTAACTGTAATACCGGCACTCGTCGCAAGCGATCACGCGTCACGGTGAGTCGCGTCCGCGAACGCTCAAGCACCTGTTGAGTTTGGCGCTGCAGATCGTGTGCCGCATCGCTTATTGCTTCTAAAAACTCAGCAACATAGCCGATGATTTCGTCTGCACATGCAGTTGGTGTCTTGCAGGCCGTGTGTGCAACTTCATCGGCGATACTGCGATCAACTTCATGACCGATTCCGGTGAAAACAGGCAACGGACAGCGAGCAATCGCCAGAGCAATCGCTTCGTCATCAAAAGCAGCCAAGTCACCTTTGCTTCCACCACCACGCATCAGCAAAATCACATCAATGTCTGAACGTGCTCCGAGTAATTCGAGTGCTCGAACCACCATCGGCACTGCCTGATCACCCTGTACGCGACAGTCGACAAACGAGATATGGAAACCAAATCCAGACTCTTCTAAGTGTTTTCGCGCATCCGCCCAACCTGCAGCTGTCTCACTACTAATAACTCCAAGTCGCAGCGGCACGATTGGAACCTCAAGAGCCTTGTTTAACTCTGTCATGCCATTTTCAATCAACTTGCGCAACAACGCCTCACGCTGCAACGCAAGTTCACCTAATGCAAACCGCGTATCAATATCAGAGACCTTAAATGTCAAGCTTCCGCGTGGCGCATAGAAATCGAGAACTCCGAACACTCGAACTTTCATGCCATTTTTGAGTTCTAGTCCTTGTTCACGTAATTTTGCATTCACACCACGTAATGCACCCGCAAAAATTGCAATATCAATTTTTACATCGACATCGTCAACTTTTTCGGCAAGCGAAAAATACATATGAGGTTTAGCTGGCTTTGCACCCTGGATTTCCCCTTCTAGCCATACGCCGCCAAGAAACGCTTCACTTACAAGACCTTTGATGATATTGCCAAACGCCGAGACCGTAAAAACAGGACGCCCGTCAGGCATCTCAGAGGACATCGCTCACCAAGCCAAAACTGCCACCTGCTCGCACCTGCGATGCATAGAAGCCATCTTTGTCAATTAATTCTGCGTGCGTCCCTTGTTCGACAACACATCCTTGATCGAGTACAACGATCAGATCCGCATCTCGAATCGTCGATAAGCGATGTGCGATCACGAGTGCAGTTCTATCAAACAACGCAGACTCAAGTGCCTCTTGCACTAATGCCTCGTTTTCATTGTCAAGATGGCTTGTCGCTTCGTCCAGAATCATCACCGCTGGGTTTCGCAAAAGCAAACGAGCAATGGCCAGTCGTTGTTTTTCTCCACCCGACAAGCGATAACCGCGCTCACCCACGACAGTGTTGTATCCGTCTGGTAGTAACGCGATGGTGTCATGAATTCGCGCCGCCTGACACGCAATCACTAATTCTGCATCAGTCGCATTTGGCTGTGCGTATCGCAGATTCGATTCAATTGACTCATGAAACAGATGTGGATCTTGTGACACCACACCGATGGCGTCATGCAGTGAATCCCCCGTCAGGTCGCGGACATCATGACCATCTACACGCACAGCACCAGACGTGACGTCATACAAACGTGCAGTCAACATGGCAGTTGTTGTTTTTCCGGAGCCACTTGCGCCAACTAGCGCCACCGTCTTGCCCGCCAGCACCGTGAACGAAACGTTTTGCAAGACATCAACATCGGGGTCTGAGCCCTGCATAACCCCAGCCGCTTCAAGTGACGCAATAGACACCGACGCACCGGGCGGATACCGAAACGTGACGTTGTCGAAAACAATTTCACCCCGAGGTTCGACGAGATCGTATGCACCTGGCTTGTCAAAGATAGACACTGGCGCATCAAGTACTTCAAAGACTCGGTCAAAACTAACGAACGCAGTGATTACTTCGATACGGGCATTCGTGAGGCCAGTCAGTGGTTGATAAATACGTTGCACAAAAGCCGCCATCGCCACGAGCGTTCCGGCGCTGATGTCGCCCGAAACAACCTGATGAGCGCCAACTCCATAAATCGCTGCAGCCCCGAGTGCGCCAACAAGACCAAGCGCAACAAAAAATACGCGACCATAGATAGCACTACGTATTCCGGTGTCTCGAACGCCCGCCGCTCTTGCGCTGAAGTTTGCAACTTCACGCTCTTTGCGTCCGAATAACTTGACCAACATTGCCCCCGAGACATTGAAGCGTTCGCTCATCTGAGTATTCATCTCGGCATTGAGTTCCATTTGTCGGCGCGCAATCACGCCGAGTTTTAGTCCAACTCGCTTTGCAGGCAGGATAAACAAGGGAAGGACAACAAGAGACAGCAATGTCAAGCGCCACTCAAGCGCCAACATTGCTCCCAAGGTGGTAATCAGAACAACAACATTTGACACCACGCTGCCCAAAGTCGATGTCACCGCTGTCTGAGCACCAATTACATCATTGTTGAGTCGACTTATCAAGGCACCCGTTTGAGTGCGTGTAAAAAAAGCAATCGGCATTCTTTGTACTTTGTCAAACAACGCAACCCGCAAGTCATAAATCAGACCTTCTCCGATCGTGGAGCTATACCACCGCTGCACGATTGCGAGCAGCGCATCAATAAGCGCGGCTAAAACCAGTACGCAGGCAAGAGTTGTGATCAGGCCACGATTTTGGTCGGGAATTGCATGATCCAAGATTCCGCGAAACAATAACGGTGGCGCCAGTGCAATCAAGGCCGATAACAGAATCGCCATCAAAAAAGCTGCAATATGTTTTTTATATGGTGCTGCAAACACCCAAGCTCGACGCAAGGAGCCTCGCTGAACCTTGACACCTTTCACGTCATGGCCATCACTTGGCATCATCATGTGAGGTCCCATTCGCACATCCTCAAGGCTAGGGCGCGCAACGCACCTATCGCCTAGCCTGCGTGAGAGATGTTCACCGATTTTTTCACCACCGTAGTTCGACGTCAGGCCGTGCTTGTAACAGGCATGTTGATTATTAGTCTCTCCGCGTGCTCAACCTCGGCCCCTACAACCCCAACCACAAGCAAGAACCCAATCGCGACATCACCCAATGCTCAAGGAAATTTGGAAACATTGAACTGGAAGATTTGTGGCAAGTTTGAGTGCGGCACAATCAATGTTCCATTTGACTACGACGCACCTGACATCGGAACCTTTTCGTTACATCTCTTACGGCGTACCGCCGACGAACCAAGCCAACGCATCGGTTCTCTGCTTGTTAATCCTGGTGGTCCGGGTTTTGGTGGTTCGACCGTTGCCGAGAATGCCGAGTATTACTTAAGCCAGACTCTCTTGGCTAATTTTGACATCATCGGATGGGACCCGCGTGGCACTGGAGATTCAACTCCAGCAGTGGACTGCATCGATGAATACGACGAATACTTTGCGGCAGACAATACTCCCAACAACGCAGCAGACATTGAACAGATATTGGCACTCACAAAGAAGTTCGTAAACGAATGCAAAACTCGGAGTGGCAAGATACTTCCGTATATTTCAACTGAAGCAACTGCTCGTGATATGGACACAATTCGTGCAGCCCTGGGCGAAAAAAAAATCAGTTACTTCGGTTTCTCATACGGTAGTGAACTGGGTGCTAC
>SHUT01000024.1 GCA_009691255.1 Ilumatobacteraceae bacterium | reverse complement strand
GCCGTGATCGTGTACGCGGTAGCTGTTTGTACCGTTGTCGGTGTTCCCGACAACAAACCGGTCGACGTACTAAACGACAACCCGGCAGGTGCGGCAGGGCTAATCGCATAACTGGCGATCGTGCCACCAGTCGAACTGATCGTGTAGCCCCCAATCGCCACGTTTTGTGTCTTGGTCTCTGAACTTGACGACAACGTGAAAGCCGGAGCCGCCAACGCCAACCCAAAGACATCTGTTGGTGATGACTGGTTTGTGGTGTAGGTGTCACCGAGTTGCCCATAGTAGTTGTAGCCCCAGCATTTCACTGCGCCCGAGAGCAACGCACACGAGTGGCTGATGCCGGCGGTGATGGCGGTGACACCGCTCGACAACCCAAAGACATCTGTTGGTGATGACTGGTTTGTGGTGTAGGTGTCACCGAGTTGCCCAGACTGGTTGTTGCCCCAGCATTTCACTGCGCCGGTCGAGAGCAACGCACACGAGTGGGGGCCGCCGGCGGTGATGGCGGTGACACCGCTCAACAAAGAGACATCTGTTGGCGTGTTTCTCTGGGTGGTGGAGCCGTCACCGAGTTGCCCTTTGTGGTTGTAGCCCCAGCATTTCACTGCGCCGGTCGAGAGCAACGCACACGAGTGGTTGTTGTCGCCGGTGATGGCGGTGACACCGCTCAACGACCCAGAGACATCTATTGGCACCTTGCTGGAGCCGACAATGTTTGGGATACCGAGTTGCTCATACTGGTTGTCGCCCCAGCATTTCACTGCGCCGGTCGAGAGCAACGCACACGAGTGGTTCTCGCCGGCGGTGATGGCGGTGACACCGCTCGACAACCCAAAGACATCGTCTGGTATGGTTCTCCCGGTGGTGTAGTTGTTACCGAGTTGCCCAGAGGCGGCATAGCCCCAGCATTTCACTGCGCCGGTCGAGAGCAACGCACACGAGTGGGAGTTGCCGGCGGTGATGGCGGTGACACCGCTCGACAACCCAGAGACAGCTGTTGGTGATGACTTGTTGTAATAGGTGCCGTCACCGAGTTGCCCAAACTGGTTGCTGCCCCAGCATTTCACTGCGCCGGTCGAGAGCAAAGCACACGAGTGGGGGCCGCCGGCGGTGATGGCGGTGACACCGCTCGACAACCCAGAGACAGCTGTTGGCGTGTTTCTCTGGTCGGTGGTGCCGTCACCGAGTTGCCCTTTGTTGTTGTTGCCCCAGCATTTCACTGCGCCGGTCGAGAGCAACGCACACGAGTGGTGGTCCCCGGCGGTGATGGCCTGGGATGTAGCATTCGCATCGGCAAAGACTTGTTGCGCAGGATTAGGCAATGAAATGGTCGCAGCAAGGGCGACAAAGGCCACAACCGTGAGAACATTACGTATATTGTGTTTTGATTCCCATAAGCCAACCACAAAGTCTAAGCGTATAGCGTTGATTCGCTGGGAACTGTCACGACCAAAAAATGCTTCTTGTAAACGTCTTGCAGGTCTCTGTAAAGGGTTGCCTAAACCAACTGCGGCGTGCCCCCGTTTGGTCACACAACTCAACTGCGCGTGTTCGTGGACCCAGACTTGTTGCAGTACGACGAGGTGTGGGCCGCAGCCGGAACCTGGAATGACAACTTCGGTGCTGAACCTGCGGAGATCGTGCGCGTCGCTGGTGGTGTAGTCACCGACCTGAAGCGCGGGTGATCACGCGCGACGAAATACACGCCCAGGGAAGAGGATCAAGCGCCTAGGCGTAAATGATTTGCTTCTTACCTAGAGGGCAAGGTGCTCTTTGATTTTGGCAAGGGACGGATTTGTCATCGAGGTGCCATCTTCAAAAATCAGCGTTGGAACAGTTTGGCTTCCGTTATTGGCTTTTTCTACTAATGCAGCAGACACATCATCGTTTTCGATGTCAACTTCAAGAAATTCGATTCCGGCTTTTCCGAGGTCAGATTTCAGGCGCTTGCAGTACCCACACCATTGAGTTGAATACATCGTGAACGTTTGAGTAGCCATGCTTTAACTATAGGGCCAGAGTAAAGATCAGACGCTATGAAGCGAGTGCTCCAGAGAACACTTGCCATGCCAATACAGACTTGGCCACGAGACTGAGCACTATGTAGATGCGCTCGCCATGCAGGTAGTTGGCCCATTTGCCGCGCGCTTTGTATTGCTTCCACTGAACAATTGCGAAGCAGTTAAAAAGGATGAATAAGGAGATGACGATTCCGTAGACAAATCCTGGTGGGGTGGCATTGGTCGGCCCCTTAGGAGAAGCGAGGTTTATAGCGGTTGCAATCCACGGAATGCTTCCGGCGAGACACCCAAAGAAGAAAGGCAATAGATCGCCATCACCAGGTGTTGTGTATTTCTCTTGCAGCCAGCCAAAGAGAATCATGCAGACATTGACACCAAAGATTCCGAGCAAGGCGATGTAGTCGGCGGTCCCGTTGAGTTGAAGAATGACGATGATCATCAGAGATGAAGACAGCGAGTACTCGACCCATCTAAACATATTGATGTGATTTTGAAGACCTGACACATAGCGAGGAAACATGGCAGGTGAACTGATAAAGAAATGGAAGAAAGCCGAAAGTGCCAAGAACGCCGCGACCATGTAACCGATGTTGAGATTAAGCAAGTTAATCGGATCTGAAAAATTTCCAGTTCCTGGTGCCTCAGTTAAATACGTTGCGTTAACCGGAAGAGATGCATCATTGGAGAGCAGCAAGATTGCAACGAGAGATGCAAGATGCAAAAATCCAGCAATCAAATTGAGTCGTCGTAACTTGTTGATCTCAGTGTCCAACTAGGCCTCCAATAAAGTTTTGCTCACAAAATACTATGGCAGAATCTATGAAGCGACGTTGATCTCTGCTCGAAGAATTTGGGCGCTCGGCTTGATTTCTCGGTTGCGACTGATGATTCCGAATTGCAAGTCGTATCCATGGAGCCATTCGTAGTTGTCGATTGCTGTCCAATGGAAAAACCCACGCACATCAATTCCGCGTTGTATCGCGGCATGCGTAATGTCAAGGCCCGCAGTTAAATACGCAGCACGTTCGGTGTCGTTCGCTGTACCAATACCATATTCAGCAATCAGCAAAGGTGTGTTTGGAACTTGGGCATGAAGACGCTCAAGCACCAACGATAAACCATCTGGCCAGATCGCGTAGCCCAATGGTGACGGCGTCTGTGTATCGGGATACATAGTGAGTTGGCCGTTGCGAGCACCAAAGGCGCAGTAATACGAGAAGCCAATGAGATCAAACACGTTAGCTAGGTCAGGTCGTTCGATGGGGTCGCGTCCATTAATTCGCAGCACTCCGTTCGTATGTAGACCTAGACCCGCGTTCCAGTTTGCACCGTAAAACCGTTCGGCAAACTCGTGTGTTTGTGGTTCATCATCGAGTAGTTCAAGAGTAGAGAGTCCAAGTATTGAGGCGACTGGCGCACCAGTTTGTTTGAGTTGCTGTGCTGCCTCTGCTGTTGCGAGATGAATCTGTTGACTGACTGTGCGCCACTCCTCAAGATCGTTGTGTCCTGGTGGCCATCCGCGTCCAAGGTATGCAGCAGTGGGGTAATAGTTGGTTTCATTGACGGGTTGCCAACCTTCAACGAGATCACCAAATGTTTGGGCTATGAACTCAACATGCCTTTGCCAATACGTTGTGCGATTCTCTTCAATCAAAAATCCACCAAGCCGTGCAAACCACATCGGTAATGAGAAATGATGTAGGCAAACCCAGATATGAATTCCTGCATCTTTTGCTGCCTTGAGAATTTCTCTGTAGTGAGTGATTGCTGACTGATCACGCTCGCCTTCGTTGGGTTCAATACGTGCCCACTCAATTGAGAGTCGATGATGAGTTAGTCCAAGTCCAGCAAGAAGACCAAAGTCCTGGGAGTATCGCGTGCCAAAGTCGTTGCCCGTGCCAGACAGCGGTGCATGCGCGGTCTGTTCCCAGTCGTGCCAGTCCGATGCAGGTGCTGCGCCTTCACACTGAGTCGATGACGCTCCGGTTCCCCACATAAACCCTTCTGGCCATGAACGTGGATTGTGTCGCGACATGGTTTCATAGTAGGTAACTCAACGGTCTCCTCGTTGCCAAGGTGTATGTTGGAATTATGAAATTAGGACCTGGATTAACCTTCTCTTGGAAACGCGCGTTGGGAGTGACAAAGGCAAAGCGAAAGATTTCTCGAGCGGCGGGAATTCCGCTATCGCGCTCAGGTCGACGAGCCAAACTGGGACGTTTTCTTGGCATGAAATAATGGTGGGTCATACCACCCACCCCGCGGAGCGCTTTGCCCCGGGCATTTTTGTTGTGCTGTGGAGCACCGGGTTCATCGTTGCAAGATACGGAACCCGCGACGCTGGGCCATTGACGTTCTTGACATTGCGCATGTTTTTTGCGGCAGCAGCGTTGATGTTGTTTGCACAGTTCACCAAAACGATACGACTCAGCAGGCAGCACATTGGCGTCGCTGCAATTGTTGGTGTTTTGATGCACGCCTTGTATTTGGGTGGAGTATTTGTGGCGGCAGACCATGGCTTGCCGTCAGGCTTAATCGCATTGATCGCGGGTCTTCATCCCGTCATTACTGCCGTCGCAAGTCGTCTTATTTTGGCTGAGGCGTTGAGCAAGATGCAAAGGCGCGGCATTGCACTCGGGGTTGTCGGAGTTTGCGTAGTAGTGATCGAGAAAATGCAATCTAGTTCTTCGGTTAAAATATCAGGAGTTGGTCTGATCGCGATGGCGTTGGCGATTACAGGAATGGCAGCTGGAACTTTGGTGCAGCGAGCCAAGGGGACAAATATTCCGTTGCTAGCCGGAACAGCTGTGCAGTATGTATCTGCCGGAGTTGTTCTCTGTATCGGTGCTATTTGCAATGAACATTGGCAGTTCACTTCTACTGCGCGATCGTGGCTGTCTCTGGCGTGGGCTGTTGGAGTGCTGTCAATTGTTGCTGTGCTCTTGATGCTCTACATGCTGAACCGACAAGCGGCAGCCAAAGTAAGCAGTTTGTTTTTTCTTACACCAGCATTAAGTGCAATAGAAAGCGCAATTCTTTTCGGAGAACGACTCGGGGCATTAGCCATTATCGGTTTGCTGGTAGCACTCGTTGGAGTGCGGATGACGACTCGCGCGGCTTAGTGCCTAACTTGCAGCAAAAGTGCTGCGAATAAGAGGAACGAAGTGTTCGAGTGGCTCGCTCTTATAGGCAGGATCAAAAGCGACCTGGTCGTATTTAGCGCAGAATTCTTCTGTGTAGTCATAGAAAGGCGAGTCAACAAATTGGTCTCGCGTGTTGCGATCGAGGCCGATGTGCTGCCAAAAGTAATAGCCCTGAAAAATACCGTGATGTAGCACCATCCAGTGATTTGCTTCACTTACAAATGGCTTCACGATTCCGGCGGCGATACTGGGGTGATTGAGTGGTGCAAGATTGTCGCCAATGTCGTGAATGAGAGCACACAGTACGTATTCGTCGTTTTCTCCGGCGCATTGCGCGCGAGTGGCTGTCTGGAGGCAATGTTCGAGCCTGCTGACCGGAAAACCGCCGTAGTCATCGGCGAGCATCGCCATTTGGTCGATGATGCGATCAGCGACCAATGATTGCGTGTGTTGAATAGCCACCATGATGTTTGACCAGTCTTCTTTGGTGGACTCAGAAAATGATGTGAAAGTTGCGCGCGTTGACATGTTGTTATCTCCCTTGGTCAAACTGTACTTGATTACTTGCGAGTATTTTTCACCACAACCCGAGTGCCGAGGCCCATGTTGGCAAACAGCCACTTGGCATCTACATCGCGAACACGAATACATCCATGCGATGAAGGGGCAAGCCCGATTGGGGTGAAAAACTTCACTTCGCCCTTGGGTGTTACCTTGTATGGGATGGAATGAAAACCAATGTTTCCGCCTTGGCGACCTTTGGTAAAGCGCACCATCCATCTCATGCGCTCAGTGGGGTTGGGTTCGTAAAAAGATTGTGGTGATTTTGAGAAGACCTTGAACGATCCCGTTGGAGTGCTGTTGTCGAGTCCAGTAGAGACCGCAATGGTGGCAACCAAACTTTTGTTCTGAGCATAGACATAGGCGCGCTGTTCGCTGAGAACTACCTGAACAAGGGCGATACTGGCTTTGCTTCTTCGCTTGGGTGAGGGCGCGACTGTGGTGAGTGGCGGCAGAGTTGTGGCAACGAGTTCAGTCGTCGTTGTGGGCGGAATTGGTTCAGTGGGTCCACCTTGGGCATTCACGAGATGCGGAGCCAAAGATGTCGTGATAAAAAAAATCAGCGCAACGATGCGCGTTGACTTCATGCAGTGGCCTCGTCAAGACCCTGAAGTAAAGTGTTCCAGGCAAGTGTTGCACACTTGATGCGAACCGGGAATTTGACTACGCCCTGTAAAGCTTCAAGATCACCGAGTTTGATATTTTGGTCGTCTGCTTCTGCAGTCTCTTCTTCTTCGAGTGTCATCATTGACTTGAAGCGCCGAACGATAGACCGAACTTCTGTAATAGGCTTGCCTTTGACGGCGGCGGACATCATTGACGCCGAACTTTGGCTGATTGAACATCCCTGTCCAGAAATTTTGACGTCACTGACGAGGCCATTTTCGAGAGCAAGATAGACTTGGATTTCATCTCCACACAGTGGGTTGTGTCCTTCGGTACGCACAGCAGGTGGAGGTAGTTCTCCGCGATTGCGCGGACTGCGATAATGATCAAGGATGATTTCGCGATAGAGATCTTCAAGACCTGGCATAGTGGGTTCCTAGTGTGCTGGTGGGGTTGATTAGAGACTAAAAAATTCGCTTGCCTGCACTAAAGCATCGCACAGGGCATCGGCGTCTTGGTGGTTGTTGTAGAGATAAAAACTGGCACGCACTGTGGCATTGGCCCCGAGCAGGCGCATCAAGGGTTTGGCACAGTGGTGACCGGCTCGAACGCACACATTGTATTGGTCAAGAACTTGGCTTACATCGTGAGGGTGAATGTCTTTGAGAGCAAAACTCAGCGTTGCTCCGCGGACCTCTGTATTGGTGGGTCCGTGGATGACGATGTCATTTCCAAATCGTTGTGTGAGTTGCCCCATGACGTATGTCGACATCTGGATTTCGTGGGCACGGACATTGGCCATTCCGATGTTGCTCAAGTAAGCGACGGCTGCGCCCAGTCCGATGGCTTCGGTGATGGGTGGAGTTCCGGCTTCGTATTTTGCTGGTAGTTCAGCACAAGTAAAACCATCGAGGCGTACATCAGCGATCATGTTTCCGCCACCCATAAATGGTGGCATTGCATCGAGCAACTGCTGGCGTCCCCACAACACTCCGAGCCCAGAAGGGCCACACATTTTATGAGAAGAAAAGACTAGAAAATCTGCATCCATGTCTTGGACGTCAGTGGCCATGTGCGGCACAGATTGGCATCCGTCAACAATGGCGATTGCACCAGCGCGATGAGCAGCAGCACAGAGAAATTTAGCTGGAGTAATTGTGCCGAGCACATTGGACATAGAAGTAAACGACAACACTTTGGCATCTTTAAGTAATTCATCAAGGCTGCTGAGATCAAGTTGTCTGTCAGGCGTGAGCGGAATAAATCTAAGTGTTATTCCGCGCTCAGCAACGAGCATGTGCCACGGAACAATGTTGGCATGGTGTTCCATGTGGGTGAGTACCACGATGTCACCCTGTTTGAGATTAGCCACGCCCCATGTGCGCACAATGAGGTTGAGAGCCTCAGTGGCATTCTTAGTAAAGACGACTTCGTTGGCATTGGGGGCGTTAATAAATTTTGCAACCGCAGTGCGTGCCCCTTCGTAGAGATCTGTTGCTTCTGCTGCCATTTGGTACGCGCTGCGATTAATGGGTGCATAACCATGTTGAAGAAAATCTGTCATGGCGTCGATGACGACATTAGGTTTTTGCGATGTGTTGGCAGAGTCTAAGTAAACAAGCGGTTTGCCATTAATAACTCGAGACAAGACCGGGAAATCTTGACGAAGTGTGGTGAAGTCGCTATGCATGTCAGACCTTGTAAGCCTCATAGCCGTTGCGCTCTAGTTCGACTGCAACTTCCATTCCGCCAGACTTTACAATTCGTCCGTCGATTATGATGTGCACAAAGTCAGGCTGCAGCTCGTCAAGAAGTCGTTGGTAGTGGGTAATGAGAACAATGCCGAGTTTAGATCTATCTGCTTTGACCTCACGGATGCCCTGCGCCACAGTGCGAAGCGCATCGATGTCAAGACCTGAATCTGTTTCGTCAAGAATTGCAACTTCTGGCTCTAATATGGCCATCTGCATAATCTCGTTGCGTTTTTTTTCTCCACCAGAAAAACCTTCATTCAAATAGCGATCAACGAACGATGAGTCCATGCCAAGCCGCTTCATCCAGTCCATTGCAGAGAGTCGCAGTTCTAGAATTGAAAGATCGATTCCTTTGCGTGCCGAGAGTGCTTGTCGTAAAAATTGAATGACTGAGACGCCAGCGATTTCTTGAGGATATTGAAACGCTAAAAATATTCCGGCTTTGGCGCGCACGTCCGTCGACCAATCCGTGATGTCTTCACCATGAAAAAGTAAGCGGCCCTCGGTGACTTCGTATTCTGGCGAAGCAAGAAGTGTGCTCGCCAGAGTTGACTTGCCTGATCCGTTTGGACCCATGATGGCGTGGATCTCACCTTCATTGACGGTGAGTGATAGCCCACGCAAGATCAGAGGCGCGATCGGGTCACCTTCGTCGGCCACAGGTCGGGCGTGGAGATTGTCAATCCGAAATAATTCAGTCACACTCATATTCTAGGCGACTCTGCTGAATTAGCACTATGGGCGTAGTGCTAATTCAACCCTGCCGCAAGGCGTTCCATAGAACCCTGTAATTGGGGTATTCACTGGCGGTTGTGACATATCCAGCGGTGATGAGTTGCTGGTGAAATGTTGGTAAGGATCGAAAAGGTAGGCCGGCGTCGACATGGTGGGCGAGATGGAACCCGATGTTGTACGGCACCAAAAAGAACCTTCCAAACCAGTGTTGATGTACCGAATGAGTGGTGATGCGGCGATCTGAATCTGCCCGCAGACCCCCATGTTCTGCAATCGATCTCAATCTGTTGATGACGCGCCACAGAGTTAGGAACGGAAGAACCCACAAGACCGGATACACCCACCAATGTCTGAGCACTATGCAAACTGTGAGCAATGCAATCTGGACACCGATCATTTTCCAGAGCGTGTGACGCACTCGCGAGTCAGTTGATGTCAGGCCGCGTAATTGTTGGCGCAGAAGACGAGCTCCGGTTTGACCTGTCGCATCGCGCACGATCTTGCGTCTAAAACTTGCCTGCGTGATGGGGTAGTTGGCGTACAGCGCAAGATCTGGCTCGTCTGGCCCAAACTCTTGACGATGGTGCGCCATGTGTACGCGGCGGTAGGCGTCAGTGCTTGTGAAAGCGACGAACCCGAGGAGCCACCTACCAGCTGTGTCGTTGATGCGCTTGTTTGCAAAGAGCACACGGTGCGCAGATTCATGCATGAGCGATGCAAATTGTGCATGCGCACGACCCATCAATACAAATGCAATCGGAATACCCAACAACGGATACGTTACGGCGCCCCACATGATGGCGATTGTTTGCAGATATAAAAACATGATTGTCCAGATATTTCGAAGTGAAGAAATATGTCGAAGAGATATTCTGTTTTCACCCACTGGTTTTGCGTTTATAGAAAGATTCGCTGTCGCATGACTAATCGGCAATGATGTTGGAACCATTGCGCCAAATACTTGATTTGTCGCGTTACCAGCCACGATCAACCCACTCTTGTAAATGAGGTCGCTCCGTACCGATTGTTGTGTCTAGACCGTGCCCAGGCATGACGACGGTGTTGTCCGAAAAGCGAAATAATTTGTTGTCAAGCGAGTCAATGATTGTTGCAAAATCGCCCCCCTTTAGTTTTGTGTTGCCAGGTCCTCCAGGAAATAATGTGTCACCAGTAAACAACAAAGGAGCACCTTGCACGGCAAAACTGATTGATCCCGGCGTATGGCCAGGATTTTGAATCGCATCAAGACGTAGGCGACCGACCTGAATGACATCTCCATCTGAGATAAAAACGTCGTAGCCAACATCCACTAAATACGGGGCATCTTGGGCAGTAACTGCAACTTCGTAGCCAGCCTCGCGCATTGCAGGGACGGCTTGAATATGGTCAAAGTGTCCGTGAGTTTCGAGTACCCGTGTCACGCCGAGCGAACGACAGAGTTCAAGAAGTTTTTCGTGTTCATTCGCAGCATCAATCAATACTGCCTCACCAGTTGTCCGACAGCGCACAACAAAAACATTATTTGCGTATGGTCCTACAACGACACGATGAATTTCTAAATCGGCATCTGAATAGTGCAACGTGGTCATGACCCTAGCCTGACACAACATCAAAGCCCAGCGATAGGGCAACGGGGATTTGGCGAGAATCAAATGTCAAAAAGCGCACTGGCAGCGGTAGGCGAGAAGCGGCCGCGAAGTGAATCGCCGTGGATACCCCGATTGGTTGGTCATGGGCAATTAGGGCGGCATCTTCGAGACAGCGTTGATCTACTGGTACGACATGGACAAAATCCCAAGTGTGGCGCACGCCGTCTTCAATGTCTCGTTGCAAGATGACTTCTTCTGTAATGCGTCCAATAGCGGCGACGGCCTCTGTGAGGGCAAGGGCGCTGGCGCACCATTGTGGGTCAGATGCGAGAGCGGTGCGGGCTACGACATGATGTGGTCCGTCGATGTGAAGTGCCAAAAGCGCCGAGGCATCAAGAAAGAGTGTCATTGCCGAATCTCTTGCAAAGCACGATCAATGCGCACCCCCGCATAGAGCGCAACGGGATCTCTGGCGATGTGCTCTATGCGCCGCCGCGGAGCAATCACCAGTCCACGGGCAATTAGTTCTGTCAGGGTTATGCCGTGGGTAAGACTTTCAATCGGTCCGATTTGGGCCACGGCCTCGCCGTCGATGGTGATCACTACTCGCTCACCGGTTTTGGCTCGGCGCACTGCGGCGGCAAGTGACTGGCGTAGTTGCCGAATACCTATTTCGCTCATCAGGCAAGACTATCGCCAAGTATGTACTCTTGTGTACACACTACGATTTGCGGAGTAACTAGTCGGTACGCCAAAATAGCAATATGAATTTTGCCTTTAGTGAAGAACAAGAAGAACTCCGCAAGATGGTCCGCTCCTTTTTGGAGTCAAAGTCAGCCGAGTCAGCCGTACGTGAACAGATGGAAACAACCGATGGCTATGACGCCGCTGTGTGGAGCCAGATGGCCGATCAAATGGGATTGCAAGGTCTCGCTATTCCTGAAGAATTTGGTGGACAAGGATTCTCGTTCGTTGAACTTGGTGTCGTGCTCGAAGAGATGGGTCGCGCGTTGTTGTGCGCTCCGTATTTTTCGAGCGTTGTACTTGCGGCCAACACATTGTTGTTGTCTGGTGACAAAGCAGCAATGAAGGCGCATTTGCCAGGCATTGCCAGTGGCGAAACAATTGCCACACTCGCCGTCACTGAGCCATCTGGCAAGTGGGATGCATCAGGCGTCACGATTGAGGCCAAGGGATCCGGAACTGATTTCAAAATCTCTGGAACAAAGATGTTTGTCATTGATGGACACACTGCCCACTTGATCATTGTCGCTGCAAAGACAAGCAAGGGAATCAGTTTGTTTGCAGTTGACGCAAAAGCAAAAGGTTTGACCCGCACAGCATTGTCAACGATGGACCAAACACGCAAGCAAGCCAAGTTGGAATTTGACAACACGCCTGCAACTCTGATTGGCACAGACGGAAAAGGCTGGGACGTCTTGTCTAAAGTATTTGACCTTGTTGCGGTTGCGTTGGCTGCAGAGCAAGTTGGTGGAGCACAAAAAGTGCTCGAAATGGCAGTGGAGTACGCCAAGGTGCGTGTTCAATTTGGTCGCCCTATTGGTTCGTTCCAAGCAATCAAGCACAAGTGTGCAGACATGTTGCTCGAAGTCGAATCAGCAAAATCAGCTGCGTACTACGGCATGTGGTGTGCCAGTGAGATGAACGACGAACTTCCTTCGGTTGCATCGCTGGCGAAGGCATACTGCAGTGAGGCATATTTCCATGCGGCAGCAGAGAACATTCAGATTCATGGCGGTATCGGCTTCACTTGGGAACATCCAGCACATCTGTACTTCAAACGCGCAAAGTCAAGCGAACTTATTTTTGGTGATCCGACATATCACCGCGAGTTGCTTGCACAGCGAATCGGTATCTAACTTCTGTCAGGGTGTGGCCTAGGGCCACATCGGTTGTTCAACAGACCAAGAAACCGGGTTCCCCCAAGTGTTAGAGAATGCAACCTCGTGGGGAGGTTGTCGCTTGGCTACTCCCCATTTGCCGGTGGGGTATCCGATCGTGATCATCGCCATTGGGACCCATTCACCTACTGGCGGAGCGCCGAGGATGTCAAGAACTTCTTGGGTGTGTTTTTTAAATAACAACGTCGTGAGCGACGTGCCAAGGCCTTCTGCGTTGGCTGCAAGTTGCAAACTCCATAAGGACGGGAAAAGAGAACTTTCACCGTTGGGTTTTCCCCACGCGAACAACAACACTGGCACTTTATGTAGATTCTCAGCCAGCCACATTGCCGAGGCATTTGTTTTCTTGGCTTGAATAACTAAAGGGTCAAGAACATCGCCGTCTCGGATCAGGTCCATCACGGATTTGTACTGAGTGGCGTTGAGTTCAGCAAGACCTGCTGAGTACAGCTTTTGTAATTGAGATTTCTTGGCAGCGTCAGTAACAAAAAGAAAGCGCCATTTTTGCGTATTGCCACCAGATGGTGCACGCACTGCAGCATCCATTAATCGTGCAATAACATCATCGGGTACTGGGTCGGGCTTGACTCGTCGCATTGCCCGAGTGGTGTACAAGGCTTGATAAAGATCCATCTTCTTAGTGTGTCAGATAGACCAACGGTTATGCATGTGCAGGCGATATCGGCTGCAATTCATTGAAAGCGAGTGCGAGCGATGGCGCAAGGCGCTGTGCAAAGCGATGTGGTAGCGGTGGAGCGGCACGGCGAACAGCGAGTCCATTAGCGTGAGCATGTGTTGGTTGGGCAAAACCAAACATCACGCACCGTTGTAGCGATCGTACAAAGGGCGAATGCCTGCCTGTCACAAAAGACAATCCAAGAGTGGCTGCCATATCTGCAAGTTCAATCGTTGTGCCTTGGGGGAACGCATCAAAGAGATCTGCGCAACGGCGCAGGATCCATGTTGCAGTGGGCCCCAAAGTTGGTAGCCAGAAATGCTCAACGTATGGACCTCGAATCTCGTGCCCAAGGCTTTCGACAAGTTCGTCGCGCCAAGGCACGATGTGAAGTAGACCACTATCGGGTATCTGCAAAATGTGTTCCATCTCCTAGATGTGTTCGCCTAATGTGTGGCACGGAAATGATTATGCGACAAAAATAGGTAAAATGAAGCCATGTCTGCGTCGCAAATCTCAGAGTGGATTCGCCAGTCTTCGCGCATCGTGGTGCTCACTGGTGCAGGGATATCGACTGATTCTGGGATCCCAGATTTTCGTGGACCAAACGGAGTCTGGACCAAGAACCCAGAAGCAGAAAAAATTGCAACACTTAGTCATTACTTGAATAATCCCGAGATTCGTCAATTGGCCTGGCGTACCCGCTTAGAGTCACCAGCATGGAGCGCAACTCCAAACAATGGGCATCGCGCAATTGTTGGATTGCACACGGCTCACAAACTCGATGCTGTCGTTACTCAAAACATTGACGGTCTGCATCAGCAGTCCGGGATTCCTGCAGACAAGGTGGTAGAGGTTCACGGAACATTTCGATTCAGTATTTGCTGGGATTGTGCAGATCGGCGCGAGATGCAATCAACACTTGACCGTGTACGAGCCGGAGACCCTGATCCGAGTTGTGAAGTGTGTGGCGGAGTATTAAAAAGCGACACAATTAGTTTTGGACAAGCACTTGCACCAGGAATTCTTGATCAGGCTCTGATGTGTGCCGAGAATTGCGAACTGTTGATTGCAATTGGCACAACACTGTCGGTGGGACCTGTCAATAACATGGTTCCGCGGGCTAAGGCAAGGGGTGTAAAGGTGGCCATCATTAACGGTGAGCCAACGACAATGGATGACCATGCAGGGGCCGTGGCGGTGGGCGACATCAGCGAACTACTGGCGAGAATTATGAGCGATGCTGGAATCCCGACTTAGCAGGTAGGGTTTTAATATGGCTGGTTTTCAAGAACTACTCGCGCTCACCAAATCGCGCATTACCGAAGTTGACACGACTGTTGCTCAGCAACGCATTGCGGCAGGCGGAGTATTGGTCTTAGACGTACGCGAACCAGATGAATACGACCAAGGTGCACTTCCAGATGCTGTGCATATTCCGCGCGGTCATCTCGAAGCTCAAATTGAAGCAAAGGCGCTCGACAAAGATCAAGAGATCGTGGTCTATTGTGCAGGTGGCGTGCGAAGCGCATTTGCGGCAGAGACTTTGCAGATTCTTGGATACACGAATGTTCTGTCAATGGCGGGTGGATACGGCAAATGGAAAGACGAAGGCCGGGCCTGGCGCATGCCCATCACGCTGACACCCGATCAACGTAATCGATACCAGCGACATTTGTTATTGCCAGAAGTTGGCATTGAAGGACAAGCAAAATTGTTAGCAAGCAAAGTCTTGCTACTCGGTGCTGGCGGCCTTGGATCACCAGCAGCTTTGTACTTGGCCGCTGCGGGTGTCGGAACACTTGGCATCGTTGACATGGACGAAGTCGATGCGTCTAACTTGCAACGACAGATCTTGCACAACATGGATCGCATTGGTGATCGCAAAGTAGATTCTGCAAAAAAGACACTGACAGGACTCAATCCAGATGTAAATGTCGTCACTTACGACACACGGCTAGCAGCCCAAAACATTATGAGTATCATTGATGGCTACGACGTCATCATTGATGGCGCAGACAATTTTCCGAGTCGTTATCTGCTCAACGATGCCAGCGTGAAGCTTGGAATACCTGTTGTGCACGGTTCAATTTTCCGGTTTGAAGGAATGGTGAGCGTCTTTCATCCATTGCAAGGACCGACATACCGGGACATGGTGCCAGAGCCGCCTCCTGCTGAGTTGGCGCCGAGTTGTGCCGAGGCAGGCGTGTTGGGTGTACTGCCCGGAATCGTTGGCTCAATACAGGCCCTTGAGGCGCTTAAATTATTGCTCAACTTGGGGGAGTCCTTGATTGGGCGCATCCTGACGATTGATACCACAGAGATGTCATTCCGTGTCTTTAAATTGCGCGCAGACCCGGCCAACAAAGTTGTTTGGGATAATCGAGATCTGATCGAAATTCATGATCTTGACGGGCTGTGTGCTCCATGGGTGGGGCACTGAAGCCCTAGTCTTGGGGCGTGCAATCAAGCGATAAGGCGTCTGAGTGACTGGCGCGATCGCCATTGTCGGGGCAGGGTTTTCAGGCGCAGTGGTGGCCCGAGAACTGGCCGAAGCAGGTATTGCCTCGACAGTATATGACGCTCGTGACCATGTCGCTGGCAACGCCCATACGCAACGACATGACAACGGCGTCATGGTGCATGTGTACGGCCCACATATTTTTCATACCAATCATGAGCGCGTTTGGCAATACATCAACCGCTTCGGCACGATGCTGCCGTACAACCATCGAGTCAAGGCGACATCAGGTGGCGCGGTTTATTCCTTGCCAGTGAACCTGCATACCATTAATCAGTTTTTTGACAAGACACTGACTCCGGCCGAGGCCCAAGAGTTCATCGCGTCTCAAGCTGATAGCAGCATCGGCACGCCAGTGTCATTTGAAGATCAAGCCATGAAATTCGTTGGTCGCCAACTTTATGAAGCATTTTTTAAGGGGTACACACAAAAACAGTGGGGAGTATCGCCCACAGAACTACCCGCATCAATTTTGGCCAGACTTCCGGTGCGGTTTACATATGAGGATTCGTATTTCAATCATCCGTATCAAGCAATTCCAGAAAATGGTTACACGCCTATCGTGCAAGCGATTCTGGATCATCCCCTCATTGAAGTTCGCCTCGGAGTCACGGTTGATCCAGCAACAATTTCTGGCGCAGAACATATTTTTTGGTCGGGTCCGATCGACCAGTGGTTCTCTCAAAGTTTTGGACGCCTGGGATACCGCACTCTGGACTTTGAACAAGAAGTCATGGACGGTGATTATCAGGGATGTCCTGTGATGAACTACTGCGACGAAGACATTGCCTATACCCGAATCACGGAACACAAGCACTTTGCGCCATGGGAGTCTCATGATGCAACTGTTATATATCGTGAGTTCAGTCGTTTGTGTGGCGAGGAAGATGTTCCGTATTACCCCATTCGGTTGGTTAAAGAAAAAGAGCAGTTGCTTCAATATATAGCTGCCGCTCGTGCAGCACGAGGGGTGACATTCTTGGGTCGCTTGGGCACCTATCGTTATCTAGATATGGACGTCACAATCAAAGAGGCACTTGAGGTTGCTGATGAGTTTTTACTGTGCCAGAAAAACGGGCGAGAGATGACATCTTTTGTCAGCGACCCGATGGGAACTTGATACATGACTGATCTGAATCTTCTTTCTCGAATCAATATTCCAGCACCTGATTTTGCCGAACCCACCCTCTATTTTAGGAGTAATTCAGTAGCAGTAGATGTAGATGGTTTAGTGCTCGGGGTCGGACAACGCGTCACATTCGATACGTCTTTTGGGGTCTTGCCAATCGGACAATGGCGTGGTTTGACTGATATTCATCATGTCGTTGCCACGCTGGATATCAAAGGCGAGGCCCGAATAGAACTAATCGGAGTCGGCAATGGTCAAGAGTTCGTCGTTGATTATGCAACAGCTGGCACCGCTCTTGAGTGTGTAGACATCACAACTTGTGCGGCAGATGTTTTGTACTTAGCTGTCACTGCTCTAGAGGCGGGCGTTGTTGTGCGTGGCGGGCGATGGAGCACTACAGATTCGTATCAACGCGACGTTCGTCTTGGAGTAGCGATCACCACATTTAATCGCCAGGAATACGTGTTAAAGACCATTGACCGATTAGTTGACATTGAGGCGTCAGCGCCAGAACTAAATCAAAATGTCAAGGTGATAGTGGTAGACAATGCGCGCAACTTACAGCCGTCGCTACCAGCAAGTGCTCCCGTGCAGATATTGCCAAACCCTAATTTGGGTGGCGCAGGCGGATTTGCGCGCGGAATTATGGAATACCGCTCTGCTGGGTGGAGTACTCACGTGGTGTTGATGGACGACGACATATTGCTAGAGCCAGAATCAATTGTACGAACTCTGCAGTTGCTGAAGTTTGCAACGTCTCCTGACTTGTGTGTGCACGGTGCAATGCTGAGCGAAGAGCGTCCGTGGATGCAATTCGAAGCCGGCAGCATGTACAAATTCAAATCTATTTATCCGCTTCGCGCACTTGGGCGCTTTGTTGATCTGCGCGAACGCGACATTGTCTTGGCTGAGTACAAACCAGAACAATTTGATTATTCGGCCTGGTGGTTTACGGTCTTCCCGATGCATTTGGCGACAGAAAACCCCTTGCCGCTGTTTGTGCGCGGCGATGACGTGGCTTTTGGCCTCATGCACACTGGCAAGACAACTGTGACAATGAACGGCATCGTGGTTTGGCACGCAGATTTTGCTCTCAAAAACAATCCGTCATCGTTGTATTACGAAATACGTAACTTTGCCCTCATCGACACGCTTGTCTTTGATACACATAAATGGTGGCATTTGGCTTTGCGCTACACGGGCTTTGGGTTCCGAAATGTCTACTCTCATCGATACGCGAGTGCTGACTACATGGTGCGGGGGATGCAGCAGTTTTTAGCCGGACCAGAAGCTTGGAAGAAGATCGATCACGCGGCACTTCACGATGAAATACGAATTGTCAACGAAGAAAAGGCTGCACCATTAAATGATGCACAAAAGGCCTTGGGTTTTACTGCGCCCCGACGCAAGATTGTGCGTCTGATTGGCTACATCCTTGCGGTGCCAACGATGGGCGGACATCTTGTGCCGCCGTTCATGCGGGCACGCGCGACTGGCGTGGCTCAGATAGATGTTCGGGCCGTCGGACTAGCCATTCGCCACAAAGAAATTCTGTATCGGCACCCCAGAATCGATGAAGGATTCACCGTTCATCGCGACTGGCAGCGAGTACGTATCTTGCAGCGTCAGGTCTTTTCGACAACATGGCAGTTGATTCGTACCTATAAAAAACTCAAGCGCGAATATAGAGCGCAATATCGAGCGATGGTAAGTGACGCTGCGTGGAGAGAAAAATTTAATCAGCCAGTTTGAACGAGTGCGGCAGTGGGCATCAGCACCATCCATGTATTGCCAGAAACATTGCCCGTGGGCTTGAGCCCAACACTTGTCTGAAAGAGTTTGACATCTGATTGTGTGACCGCGGAGTAGATACCTGTTGCCACTATTTTTTTCTTAAGCACCTTGGCAAGAGCATCTTGAATAGTTTTTACCGCAGAATGTTGGCTTCCAACTTTGAGTGCTGCGAGCCAAGGTTTTTCTGCCAAGCCGAGTGCCTCCCATGTTGCTCGGTCTACCGAACCAGAAACAGTCAGTCCTTTTATGCGCTGGAATTTTTTTACCGCACGACTTGTCTTTGCTCCGTACATACCGTCTGGCAGGAGCTGTTTGTTCTTGGCAAGCTCAAGTGCGACGTTGAGAGTTTTTTGCAGTGTCTTGACCATCGACCCACGATCAAGTTCGCCCAATGGCAACCCGGGCAAGACTGCAACTGGTGCAGTAGTAGTGGGCAGCATGCCTTGGGCGCGAAGATTATCTAGTTGAGTCCGCACAAAGAGCGCAAACTCCGTTTGTCCGGTACGAGTGAGATGCGCAAAACAACATACTGATGAGTTGTCAAACCAACGAGTTGAACTGGCATCTGCACTGGCGGTGTTCCAGTCCAAAATAGTGATGTTTGGATTGGCGGTAGCGGCTGCAGAGAGAGATGCATTTGCTAGCGAGTAATTACGCGTTGTATAGCGCGCAGACATATTGACAAAGATCATGCGTTGCACGCCCTTGGTGGTGAGCGCAGCAATCATTTGTGCGAGTTCAGAATCGTAGGTAAGGGAATTGTCGTTGTAGCCCAAAGCAATGAGAGCAATGGCGGGAGTCTCAAGAGCATTTAATACGCTGACACCGTCAAGGTTGAGACTCGGTGTGGTTTGAGGGAACAAGCATGCAGATCCGATCATTCCGCGACCTGTGCACGCCTGAATAATGGTGTTGGGGTAGGCGGGCGTGATGAGCGATGAAAATTCATCGACAATACTTTCGGTGACGGAGTCGCCAATGACGAGCATGCTGCCAACGGGTGCAGCGAGTGAGTCGGCGCCAAACTTGGCAATCGTGTCAAACCATGATGAGTTGAGGCCAAAGTCGCTTCTGAATTGGCCAGGCACGCGAGTGACTGTTGCTGCGGTGCCAGTGATAGCCACAGAAGTTGCATAACCACCAAAGTCTCCGCCTAGACCATCATGGGTCGTGGTGATTGACGTGAAAATTCCGATTGATGGATATTTTTTTTGTATATCAGTTGCCAAAAGTGTTGCACTCCAGTTTTGCAAGACTGCATTGGCGGCAAGATCACCATCATCGGTAGTGCCGTTTGAGATTGTGCGCCCACCGTTAGACGAACTGAATTCGGTGCGGACGACCGAGCCTGAGGTGCTGCGAATAATTGTGTTAGCCGTGTCTGCGACGGCTCTGTCTGTGCGCACATCTTCGATGACTTTGGTTGTTCCGCCGATGTCGCGCCATGCAGATCCACCATAGACCTGACAGTCGGTGGTGTCGCATGTTTTCGCGTATACCCCGACGCTGGTGTAGCGGTCTTCAGACATCGCATAGCTACGCGCAGCCACAGCCTGTGCTCGAAGAGCATTCATTCCACTACCAGCGGCCAGGTCACCCCAACCAGCAGACGACTCACGCGGAACAACACCTCGCAGATAGGACTCAGTATCAACAATGTTGACGGTGCGTTGGTTTTTTTGGGAGTCCGTGATGGCCTGAATGGTGCCGCGGTAATAACGCACGCGACCGCTGGTGTGTTTCTTGGTTGGCGGCTCACATAATCCCAGTAGATCAATCGGGGAGACTGCTGCGGGCAGGGATCCCTTAGCACTGACAAATTTGATGGGGCCGACAACATTATCTCCAACAAGAGTGAATCCAGTTGGTTCTCCCTTGACTGCCGCACACGAACTTGCGCTAGATGCATAGACATCATAAATATTTGTGCCGACCTGACGCGCCAACAATGATCCAAAGACGTCAGGTGTGCCGCTCCATGATGCAGAAGCGTTATCAGAGATCACCCCAGTTTGTGCGCCGTCGAGTGTCTGGAGGCGAACGGTCATAGCGCCAGATGGAAGAAGAGCAGCATCGCTAGGAGTAAGTACCGATGTGGTGCTGGCGTCGGCCCCGTAATAAAAAGCGAGTATCTCTTGCCATGTTTTTGTGTATGTCGTGGCCCATCCCAAGGCACCGTATTGACTTAAACCACGACCGTGCCCGTGTCCGTGTCCGCGCACAACAACAGCGACAGGCGGAAGAGTGTCGGCGCTGATTGATGTTGGTGGGTCTAGAAGCGCAACAAGAGTGCTCAAGAGTGCTGCAACAATCAAGGTGCGCACAACAGTGATGCGCGCGTGACGGGGGGTCATACCCCATACAGGCTAGGGGATTTGAGCCACCTCGGGTTGTTGATCTAGTTCGTCTCGTTCTTGCATGCCAACACCAGCCAAGACCAGGACCATTCCGAGCAGGTCAGTAAGGGTCGGATTCTGGTCAAGAAAAATAACTCCAAAAATTGCGGCAGTGACGGGCAACAAAGCCAGCATCACGGAAAATCGACGTACCGGAATGCGCCGCAACACTGCTTGGTCGATGCCGTAGCCCAAGGCGCTTGATGTTGCGCCCACCACAATGCAGGCCAGTAGCAATCGGGGAGTGGTCAGCACAACACCAGCACCGCTTACGCCAACCGGCATCAACACGAACGCCCCGATTAGTAGACCAACACCTAGCCCGGCGACACCACGATCAGACCGCGCAACAACAGATCCTAAAACGATGTACAACGCCCACATGATTGACGCAATAAAAATAAATAACAGACCGAGTGGTTCGCTGTTGAGCTCGACACCGCCAAGCACCACGACTCCAAGCGTGGCTAAACCAAGAGCCCAAGAGTTGCGCACCGATTTTGTGCGGACTGCTGCCACCACGATTGGGCCGATGAATTCAATTGCGACGCTTTTACCTAAAGGCAAACGATCGATTCCCCAATAAAAAAAGACATTCATCAGGGCAGTGGAAACACCAAACATGCCTGCCCACATCAGGTCTCGACGTGTCCAGCGGGGATGATTAGCGCGAAGAGAAAATAGAACTAGAAAAACTGCACCACTGATGACTCGAAATAACGCAACCGTTGCAGGATGGACTTCATCAAAGAGTTTGACTGCCACAACGGCGCCGGTATATTGCGCCGCGGCGGAGAAGAGAAAGAAAATTTCTGGCGGAGCAGTATCGAAGAAGCTTTTAGAGCGGTTCTGTGGCGTCACTCGAACAGTTGAGGATCAGTGTGGCAGATTTCTTGCCAGAGGGGTTGAAAGTTAATCCAACCACCAATTGAATGTGCAGTGTTTTCGCGGGTGTATGTGGCGACTTTGTCAGAGATGAGAATTGGTGTGCCAGCAGCTTCTGCCATTAGTTGGGCCTGACACGAACGCTCCATTGTTATGAACCAAAATGCCGCTTCATCAACTGTTGACCCGACAGTAAACAGTCCGTGATTCTGATGAATCGCCGCTTTCCCTTTGGGAAACTTTGACGCGATTTCTCGACCGGCAGCAATATCAAGAACAACCGCGCCACCTTGTTCGCTGATGAGGGTGTGGTCTTCAAAGAAAGCACACGCATCTTGAGTGATGGGGTCGAGCTTGCGACCAAGTGAGCTCCATGATTTTCCGTATGGCGAGTGCGCGTGGGCAGCGGCAATTACTTCTGGTCGGGCTTGATGAATTGCTGCGTGCAACACAAACGCAGCACGATTAACAGGAGATGTTCCGTATACGACGTCTCCTTGATGGTTGACCAGGATCAGATCACTCGAACTGATGTGACGAAAACTTTTACCGAATGGATTAACCCAGAAGTGATCTGGAAACTCTGGGTCACGAACCGTAATGTGTCCGGCGACTCCTTCACCAAAGCCCAGTCGTCCAAAGATGCGAAGTGCTCCGGCGAGTTTGGCTTTGCGGTGAGTTCGTTCGTCGGCAACATCAGCAAAGGTCGGAGGCAGTTCCATAGCGACGTCTTTTGGGGTGAGGGCAATACCGTCGATTGAACGAGTTTGGGTGGGAGCGTCTGGAGTGATGGTCATATCAACATCCTAGTGCGAATGTGCGGGTCAGTCATGGGGTAGCCAAAGGATAAAATATGGGTGCCACTTGGGTTGAGGCGCTCCGTCGGTCTTACGCTGTAGGTATGGCCGATGACGACAAGCGCACTGATTCTGGAATTTCGATTGCCCCCCTTTACACGCAAGACTCACTCGTGGGATGGAACGCCACAGAAAAACTCGGAACTCCAGGCACCGCGCCCTATACCCGGGGGGTGTATCCCACGATGTATCGCGGAAAATTATGGACCATGCGCCAATATGCCGGCTTTGGCTCAGCAGAGTCCACCAATCAGCGGTTTAAGTTTTTGCTAGAGGCTGGGCAAACAGGCCTTTCATGTGCTTTTGATCTTCCGACGCAAATGGGCTACGACAGCGATCATCCACGAGCGGAGGGTGAAGTCGGCAAAGTAGGAGTTGCGATTGACTCCATCGATGACATGAAGTTGTTGCTGGCAGATTTACCGCTAGACAAAGTAACGACCTCGATGACTATTAACTCAACGGCAGCAATCCTGTTGTTGATGTACGAATTGGTAGCAGAAGAACAAGGTGTTTCTGCCAAAGCAATTACAGGCACGATTCAAAATGACCTACTTAAAGAATACATTGCGCGCGGAACGTATGTGTATCCACCCCGCCAGTCAATGCGCATCATCACCGATATCTTTGCCTATTGCGCTGACAATATTCCGAAGTGGAACACGATTTCGATATCTGGCTACCACATCCGAGAAGCCGGTAGCACTGCCGTTCAAGAGATCGCGTTTACGCTCGCCAATGCAATCGCGTATGTGCAGGCTGCGATCGATGCGGGGCTAGATGTCGATGACTTTGCGCCACGTCTGTCGTTCTTCTGGAACGGTCATAATAACTTTTTTGAAGAAGTTGCTAAGTTTCGAGCCAGCCGGCGGATGTGGTACAAAATAATGACAGAGCGTTTTGGTGCCAAAAAAGAAGCCAGCAAGTTATTGCGTTTTCATACTCAGACGGGTGGTAGCACTCTTACGGCGCAGCAACCCCTCAATAATGTTGTTCGCGTCAGCGTGCAGGCACTCGCTGCGGTAATGGGCGGTACGCAGAGTTTGCACACGAATGGTTTTGACGAGGCGCTTGGTCTTCCAACCGAAGAAGCAGCCAGAATCGCTTTACGCACGCAACAGATCATCGGATACGAAAGTGGAGTCGTTGACACACCAGACCCACTTGCTGGTTCTTATCTTGTCGAGTCACTCACAGATGAGGTCGAAAGACTGGCCTGGGAATACATTGAGCGGATTGATCAAATGGGTGGCGCTGTTGAGGCAATTGAAGCCGGATTCCAGATGGACGAAATCGATCAAGCTGCCTATGAATACACCAAGTCCATTGATGACAAAGAACGCACAATTGTCGGAGTTAATAGTTTCACTGTTGATGTTGAATCAGATCCAACGGTGTTTCCCATTGACCCACAATTAGAAGTTGGTCAAATCGCACACTTGAAGGCGTTTAAAGCGAACCGAAATCAGGCCGAAGTGCAAGCCCGACTTGATGACGTGCGGGAATGTGCCAAAGGGACGTCAAACCTGTTGTACCCAATGAAAGAAGCTTTGCGAGCGCACGCCACGCTTGGTGAAGTCAGCGATGCACTTCGAGAAGTATTTGGCACCTATCAGCCAGGACGCTGACGAAACTTTAAAAATTAGGTCAACCAAGTGATGGGCGTTGGTGGTCTGTGCACATCTGATGCCACCTGTGCCGCATACCCGAGATACATCAGCCCAAGAATCTCGGTGTGATGCTCAAAATTGCAAAAATCTGAAATGGCGTCGTTGGCTCCGGTGGCAGGTGAACTCCAGAGCATTGCCAGACCCATCGCTTCAGCGGAGAGCAACATATTTTGGGCACCCGCAGCCACTGCGTAGCGATTCTCTCGCGAACGCTGCCCTGAGTCACCATCTCGTGCACCAAGAACAATGACAACTGGAGCACGAAGGTACTTTGTACGAGTTCTCAAAACTTTAGATGGGTGGTCTCCTTGAGACGCCATGATGTCAGCAATGAGTTCTCCAAGCCGAGAACGTGCATCACCTTGCACAACACCTAGTCGCAGTGGCCATGTGCGTTTGTGGTTGGGGGCCAGCATCGCTGCATCGCAGATCGTGGTGATATCAGCGACATTTACAGCAGCATTAGCGTCGATTAAAATATTCGAGCGCCGTGCACTCATTAATGCAGCAAGTTCAGACGATTCAATCATCGGTGTCAATCAGTTCTTATGGAGCACCGAGTTAAGGCCGCCCCATGATCCGGTGCGAGCGACGACTTCTACAGTTCCAGTGATGCTGTTGCGTCGGTACAACAAACCAGATGCACCAGACAGGACACGTGCTTTGCTGACGGTGCCGTCTGGGTCTGTGACAAGTGTTCCGCCCGTCACGTACAACCCTGCTTCGACAACACAATCATTGCCAAGGCTGATGCCGATACCGCTATTTGCTCCAAGCAAACACCGTTCACCAACCGTGACAACTTCTTTGCCACCGCCAGACAATGTTCCCATGATCGAAGCACCACCGCCAATGTCAGACCCGTCTCCCACGATGACTCCTGATGAAATGCGTCCTTCGACCATAGATGTGCCAAGTGTGCCCGCATTGAAGTTGCAGAATCCTTCGTGCATCACTGTTGTTCCTGCGGCAAGGTGGGCGCCAAGTCGTACTCGGCTCGCATCAGCAATGCGCACACCACTTGGCACGACATAGTCAGTCATGCGCGGAAACTTGTCGACACCGTTGACCACAAGTGGTTCACCCTGTTGAGCAAAGTTCCACATCACACTCTCAAGAGATGCAAGTGCAACTGGCCCACGCGAAGTCCATGCAACATTTTGCAAGAGTCCAAATGCACCGTCAAGATTTAGTGTGCGCGGTAAGGCCAATCGATGTGACAAGAGGTGCAGTCGCAAGTACACATCTAGAGCATCTGTTGGCGCAGCACTTGTGTCAATTGAGATATTGACGGCGCGTAACGCCACTCCGCGTGCAGGGTCAGAGTCAACGCTGGGCGAGTAGGTGGGCAGGTCCGCGGGGGTATTGCCAAGACCAAGCGAACGAAATCGCACATCAAGGATTGCTCCGGTCGCATCGATTGTGGCGATTCCAACGCCCCATGCTGTGCTCATGAACCAAAATCCTCCGGTCGTAAGGTGGGGAACAACATTACATCGCGAACTGACTGCGCTCGCGCCAACAACATTGTGACGCGGTCCATGCCAATGCCGAGTCCTCCGGTTGGAGGCATTCCGTACTCGAGCGCGCGCAGGTAATCCTCGTCGACGGTTCCGGCTTCTAGATTGCCCGCATCTTTGGCCGCTTGCTCTTCTTGAAAGCGGGCGCGCTGTTCAATAGGGTCATTGAGTTCGCTGTAGCCGTTAGCGAGTTCGCGTCCGCCAACGAATAATTCAAATCGTTCTGTCAGAAATGGATCGTTGCGATCGACTCGGGCAAGTGGACTGATCTCGACAGGATGACCAGTCACAAATGTTGGTTCTCGTAATTTTGCTTCAGCGGTGACCTCAAAGAGTTCTTCGATGATTTTTCCGGTTCCCCAACGAGAGTCGACAGTGATGCCGTGTTGGGCGGCGAGAGTAGCTAATTTTTCGCGAGGATGAGAAGGGTGTACGGCAACACCAGTTGCCTCTTCGATCAAATCAATCATGCGAACACGACGCCACGGCTTGGCGAGGTCTACCTCAACGCCGTCAATATCAACCCATGTAGAGCCAGTTGCTTCGGTGGCTGCAGTGACAATTAGGTGCTCTGCCAACGTCATGACTTCGCTGTAGTCCCCAAAAGCTTGGTACAGCTCCATCATTGTGAATTCCGGATTATGGCGTGTTGAGATTCCCTCATTGCGAAACACACGGCCAATCTCATAGACGCGCTCCATCCCACCAACAATGAGTCGCTTGAGATGTAACTCGAGCGCGATGCGTAGGTACAAGGTCATATCGAGGGCGTTGTGATGAGTGACGAAAGGTCGAGCATGGGCGCCGCCTGCTTCAACGTGCAACACAGGAGTCTCTACTTCGATAAAACCTTGAGAATGCAAGGTACGACGAAAACTAGCGATGATTTCGTGTCGGATTGCAAACACACGTCGAGAGTCTTCGTTGACGATGAGATCTGCGTAGCGTTGTCGATAACGAACTTCTGTGTCGGTGAGTCCGTGCCATTTATCGGGCATCGGTCGCACTGCCTTGGCAAGTAGTTGAGCAACAGACACCTTGACCGACAGTTCGCCCTTGCGAGTCGTCATGATGTTCCCAGTAACGCCGAGCCAGTCACCCAGGTCGAGGGTGGTCATAGTGTCAAATGCATTGTCACCGATGACTGACTTAGACACGAAAAGTTGTATCGCATCAGTGCGATCTTGCAGTGTGATGAAGAGCAATTTTCCCTGGTCTCTCATCAGCATGATGCGTCCGGCGACACTGACAACAGCATCTGTTTCAGATCCTGCATCAAGGTGTCCGTGGGTGGTCCTGATGTCAGCAAGCGAATGGGTTCGGTCAAAGCGGTATGGGTACGGGTTGGTACCGTGCTCTCGGAGATCATCTATTTGGCGCAGACGTCTTGTTCGCTCTAGTTCGAGGCCACCAGATGTTTGGTCGTCAGTTTCGT
>SHUT01000023.1 GCA_009691255.1 Ilumatobacteraceae bacterium | reverse complement strand
GCTGCCAAATTGACACCAGGAACAAGTAATAAAATTGCTGATCCGGGACTAAAGCCATTTGCCCTATTCATATCCGTCACATCAATAGGTTTTTCTGTTGCGTTGGTTGGCATCCATGCTTCTTGCAAATTAAGTTGCCGAACGCTTTTGTCGGCCGTCTTTTCAAACACTGTCAGTGCATCGTTGGGCCAGGGCAGTAGACATTCAATAGAAGGCGTTGAACACGAAAGTTTGACTACTTTTTCTGCAGAGTCACTCGAACTACAAGCAACGACTCCAATACTAAACGCCATGCATACAAGAATTTTTTTCATTTTTATTCTTTGGGTTGGCGACCGAATTCAAACAGATTGCTCGCCACCTTGCGCATCTGGATCTCTTCGCTTCCTTCTGTGATGCGATATCTGCGGTGATGCCGATAAATGTGCTCAAAGGGCATGTGCCTACTGTAGCCCATACCACCGCAGGTCTGCATTGCGCGGTCTGCCGCATCGCACGCCAAACGGTTTGCCCTGTAGTTGCACATCGCCACAAGGTGTGTGACCTCCATGTGGTGTTTGTGGTCAAGCATCCAGGCGGTGTATCGCACAAGTTGACGCAACATGGCAGCCTCGGTATGCAGTTCGACGAGCGGAAACTGGATGCCCTGATTAACGCTGAGTTTTTTTCCCCATGTGACTCGAGTATTGGAATACTTGACCGCTTCGTCAATGCAGAATTGCGCCGCACCAAGCGAAGATGCGGCTTGACGAATACGATTTTCATGAACGAAGTGTTGGGCGAGTTCGAGACCGTGATCAAGACGACCAAAGAGTGCATCGGCGCCAACACGAACGTCTTTCATGCTGACCTCGGCATGATCAGTTGGCATGTTAAATGTCCACCAAAAGAACTCCACCTTGAAGCCTGGTGCATCTGTGGGCACCAAGAACGCCGAGATTCCTTTGGGGTCTCCGGGCGTACCGCTCGTGCGAGCAAAAATAATGTCGTGAGTGGCATGGTGCAGACCACTGTTCCAGCGCTTCATTCCGCTGATCACCCACTCATCACCATCTTGAAACGCAGTCGTTTCTAAATACGTGGCATCGGAGCCGTGGTTTGGTTCTGTCAAACCAAAAGCGAGTCGCTTTGTTCCGTCCAAGAAACCTGGCATCCACGTCTTGATTTGCTCTGGCGTTCCGAAGTCGCGCATCATCAGCACTGTCGGAAAATTACCGACGATGCTTGATTCATTTTGCAAATCATTATGCAGGCCAAGACCCTTGGCTGCCATATGCTCGCGAATGAGTGCCATCTTGAGATTTGATGCACCCTGACCACCAAACTCTGTTGGCAAAGCCAAACGCAACCAACCAGCTTTGTCTGCACGACGACGCATCTCGAGCAAGAGTGCCTCCCAGTCAGCACGGGGGATTCCGCCATTTTCAAAATCTGTTCGAGCCCACTCGCGACGATGATCAAAGAATCGAATGTTGTCGTCTTGTTCTTCGAGAGGTTTTATTTCTGCCTCAATAAAAGCATCTATCTCGACGAGCGTGGTCTGAATATCTTCGGGGATTGAGAAGTCCATAGGTCAACTGTACGCCAAGCACATAAGGACTTCTCCCAGCGGAGAATTGACTTCTACGCTGTGCGGCGGGCTTGCAAAATTGCCGTGACAACCTTGCCGTCGGCTTTGCCCTGTGACAACTTCATAATTGCCCCCACGAGAGCCCCCATTGCTTTTTCTTCGCCAGCGCAATACTTAGCCCATGCTTCGGGTTGCGCGGCAATGACGTCGTCCACCATTTTTTCGGCCGCGCTGTTATCGAGTGCCTCAAAACCCTTGGCCGCCGCAAGCGCAACTGCGTCGCCGCCGCCATTGGCAACAATCTCTGCTAACAATGTCTTAGATTGCGTCGACGTAATCTTTCCATCGCGCTCCATCACTGTGAGCGCGGCAATGTCTTTTGCTGGCACGCGTGGCTGCGCAGTTTCATCGGCAAACGCTTGTTGCACAAACACAAGGGCCTTACCTGCGTCTCCCCCAGCAGCAACGACTTCGTGAATGTAGTCGTCTTGACCACGCTCCACAACCACAATGACTGCCTCTGATTCTTCAGATGCGCCCGTGATTGCCGACAGATGCGCACGACGAGCGGCTGGCAATGGCGGCATGTTGTCTTTGACTGTTTGTATCCACTTGGCACTTGGCGCAAGAGGAACCAAGTCGGGCTCTAAGAAATATCTGTAATCGTCTGCGTCTTCTTTTACGCGCAACGTGTGCGTGCGACCCTCGCCGTCGTCCCAGTGGCGAGTTTCTTGACGAACTCTGTCGCCGTTTTCGATCATGTCAATCTGACGACGTGCTTCGTAGTCAATTGCTCGACCAACTGCCCTGACGGAGTTGACGTTTTTTATTTCACAGCGTGTTCCGAGTTCGGCACCAGGTTTGCGCACTGACACGTTGGCATCGACACGCATCGAGCCTTCTTCCATTTTTGCATCAGAAGCGCCAACTGCCAACAGAATTGCGCGCAACTCAGTGACATACTGACGAGCCTGCTCGCTGGTGCGAATATCTGGCCGCGACACGATTTCGACAAGTGGCACGCCCGCGCGATTGAAGTCAATCAGAGAATACTCACTGCCATGAATACGACCTGTAGCACCACCAATGTGTGTGCTCTTGCCTGTGTCTTCTTCGAGGTGCGCCCGTTCTACTCCGATACGAACTCCGCCAGGCAACATCAAAAAACCGTTGACGTTCAGGGGTTGGTCGTATTGGCTAATTTGATACGCCTTTGGCATATCTGGATAGAAATAGTTCTTGCGATGAAAGGTTGACGCCTGCACTGTGCAGTTGAGTGCGATGCCGATGCGCATCGCGAGTTCGACTGCGTGTTGATTGAGCACGGGCAAGGCGCCTGGTAATCCTAGAGTGACCGGATCGATGTTGGTGTTGGGCTCATCACCAAAACGATTAGGTGATCCGCTAAACAACTTTGTTTTAGTTGCTAGTTCGACGTGGACTTCGAGTCCGACAACGAGCTCCCAGCCATTGTGCAACAACATGTCGGTCATGACAAACCTCTTGCTGCATCTTCAAGAACACCAGCCACTCGAAACATGGGTATTTCGCCAAGTGCTGGTGCCATGATCTGAATTCCCACTGGCAACTTATGCGCGCCAGTACCAAATGGCACACTCATGGCGGGATGTCCAGCCAAATTACTTGGGATGGTATAGACGTCACACAAATACATCGCCATTGGGTCTTCAACTTTGTCGCCAAATGGAAATGCGACCATTGGTGAAGTTGGCGTGAGTATTGCGTCGACCTGCGTGTAGGCACGGTCAAAGTCATCAGCAATCAATCGACGCACTTTGAGCGCTTTACCGTAATACGCATCAAAGTATCCGGCAGACAACGCATATGTTCCGAGCATGATGCGGCGCTTGACTTCGTCACCAAAACCCGCCGCGCGAGTAGCGCCGTACATTGCGTTGACTTCTGATGCTGGGGCACGAAGGCCGTATCGAACGCCGTCATAGCGAGCCAAGTTGCTGCTGGCTTCTGCAGGCGCAATCAAGTAATAGGCCGTCAATGCATATTCGATGGAAGGCAGTGTCACATCGACTATTTCGGCACCAGCAGCAGCGAGAACCTCAAATGCGTCTTCCAGGCGTTGCATAACTTCTGGTTCTGCTCCACCTGGTAAGTCGGTGACGCGACCAATGCGCATTCGGGCTACACCCTGACTAACCGCAGAACGCAAGTTAGGTGCGGGTTGGGGAATAGAAGTGGAGTCCATTGAGTCATGTCCAGCGATCACTTCGGTCACGAGTGCAGCGTCATACACGGTGTTTGCAAACGGGCCAATCTGATCAAGACTGCTTGCAAACGCGACAAGGCCATAACGACTGACGAGTCCGTATGTGGGTTTGACGCCGACAACACCACACAATGCTGCGGGCTGACGAATACTGCCACCGGTATCGCTTCCCAAACTCACAGCGCTAAACCCTGCGGCAACTGCAGCAGCACTACCGCCACTGCTGCCGCCAGGAACACGTGAAAGATCGAGTGGATTTTTTGTCGGTCCAAATGCACTGTTTTCTGTACTGGATCCCATTGCGAATTCATCCAAGTTTGTTTTACCCACCATGATGGCGCCTGCATCACGAAGTCGTTGCACAACTGTGGCGTCGTATGGTGGCTTCCAGCCTTGCAGTATGCGAGATGAACATGTGGTCTCAACACCGTGCGTACACATGTTGTCTTTAAGTGCAAGTGGAACTCCGGCAAGAACACCAACTGGTTTGCCGGCTGCCACATCTGCATCGATACGCGAGGCATGTTGGCGGGCGGTATCGGTGGTGATCAAGTTGAAAGCATGCACGTCGGTTTCGCGGGCAGTTATCGCGGCGAGATGTTGTTCTAACACTTCAGATGCTGTGACCGAACCAGAAGAAACAGCCGCAGCAATCTCAGCAGCCGTTGTAGGGAGAGATGCCACTGCTATGCCTCGCCATTAATTGTCGGTACGCGAAATCGACCATCTTCGGCATGTGGTGCTGCAGCCAATACTTCGTCGCGATCTAGACATGGTTGCTCGACATCTTGTCGCAAAACATTCGACAAGGGGTATGCCTGTGTCATTGGTTGCACGTCAGAAAGATCAAGAGCGTCAACATCAGTGAAGTGCTCAAGTACCTTGGCAAGTTGTTGAGTGAAATGTTCGACTTGGGCATCGTCAATGTCGAGTCGCGCTAGCCGAGAGACCTTGATGACGTCAGCCGCTGAAATTGAAGAACCAGATGATGGGGATGCCACGATGTCAATTCTACGAGGATTCAAGCGTGAGCAACACAGCCGATTCAGAATGCATTGACAAAATCTCAAGACCATTGTGCTCAAGGTCGTATCCGGAGTGGTGACTGATGACATAGCCGCCATCTCGGGGTTGCCCGAGCACGCAAGACACCGTGTATTGGCGCTGATGATCGAGCCCGGCAATACGCAACTTGGGCGGCGCACCGACACTGATGTCTAGTAGTCGCGAGACCGCAACCACAGCCCGACTCATGTCTGGTGAGGCCACGCCGTGGGCCAAATATTCTCCGTCTGAATCGGACAACATGGTGGTAAATATGACTTGTCCGGTGTGCAGGATAGGGCGCAATTCTTTGTGCAGGGAAACAACGGCACGAAGTTCTTCAAGCTCAGTCGGCGTGGCGTGCAAAAGGTTCCACTCGATGCCGAGATGACCAAACATTGCAGTGATGGCGCGAAAGATAAGTGTTGATGTTTTGTTCGTGGTGTGAGCCTTTGGTGCTCCGATGTGGCAGCCCATCATTTCTGGTGGAACCAGAAGTGATGTGTGATGCTGAATGGTCTGACGCAACAACGGATCATTGGTATCGCTTGTCCACACTCGATCAGTGCGTCGCAGGATTTCGTGATCGATGCGACCGCCACCTGACGAGCAGGATTCGATCTCAACATCGGGATGTAAAAATCTAATCTCGTCAAGCAACATGTACAACGCTTGCGTTTGGATATGTGTCGCAGCAGTTCCGCGGGTATTGGCGGCCCCAACATGGGGTCTGTTCATGTCCCACTTCAGGTACGAAATATCGTATTGATTTAGCAGTGCATCAACACACTTCAAAATATACGCATACGCTTCGGGAATAGCCAGATTCAGCACCAGTTGGTGGCGCCCCAGAACATGGGGATATCCAGAATGTTCGAGCACCCAATCAGGATGCGCGCGATAGAGATCGCTATCGGGATTCACCATCTCTGGTTCGAGCCACAGCCCAAACTGCATACCGCGGGATTTAACCGTGTCGATCAATGGCGTAAGTCCGTGCGGATACACAACAGGGTCGACATACCAATCACCTAAACCAGCCGAGTCATTTCGGCGCGCCAAAAACCAGCCATCATCTAATACGAAACGCTCGACTCCGACATCGGCTGCGGTGTGTGCAAGTTGATGCAGAGTGTCAGAGTCGTGATTGAAATACACCGCTTCCCATGTATTGAGCGTGACAGGACGTGGAGACAACGGATTACGCATTGCCCGAACCTCTGCTTGCATCACATTGGCGATTCCGCAGTCACCAACTGATGAATACGCACCAACAATGCGTGGTGTTGTGTATGTCTCTCCTGCCTCTAAACAAATCTCACCGCTATGCAGCAACTCACCCATTTGTATATATCGGCGCCCGTCAGCCAGGCGCTCGGCAAAGGTCACATGATTACCGCTCCACGCGGTATGCAAGGCCCATATTTCTCCGCCAACCGCCGACGTCGTCTCGGTGGTGGCAAGTACAAGTGGCGGATGCTCATGACTAGTGCGACCGCGACGATTCTCTGCCGTCCATGCCCCAATGTTCCAGTCGCTTGTATCGCGCTGCATTTCTTTGCACCAGCGACCATGAAATGTTGCCAGGCGCGTCGCTCGCCTGGGCATCGGAAATGTAATCGTCAACGCATCAAGCGAATACCGCTGCAAGCCAATGTTGTGGATAGTTGCCTGCATGTTCAGCGCACCACTCACGCACAATTCAACTCGCAAAACAAGTTCTAGCTCGGCGACATCATCTCGAACAGTGATCACGCATCCGGCACCTCCGCCACCAAGTGGCATCACGCGTGCATCTTTGAAGCGCGGCGCCCACGCTGTGCCTCCGCGCCGATGACCCTGCAGGCCTGGTCGTCCAGCCCATCCATCGCCATGCATTGGCACGATGCCAATCGCACACTCCTGATCAAGACCACCCGGAAGTGCGCCTCGCGGCATTAATTCACCAAGTGCCCCATCCATCGCAGCATCGTCATCAGTATCAATAATGGGCGCACCCCAATATGCGATAAAGGGCATGGCGTCGCCGACCTCAATTACGACCGAACAATTCGGACCAGGTATGTGTACTCGTTGCGTCACCGCAGTTACGGTACTCGGAAGTGTCAGACTAGGCATCGTGCAACCCACAGACCGCGTTCATCCCACTCACTACACACGCGTACATGTGGTGCAGTCGCGCCAAACTCGCCCCAACACCGCTACGGATATCACCCAGGCATGTCCTTTTTGTGTGGGCGGACTTGAGAGCCCAGAGCCCTATGACACCAGGTGGTTTGTCAATCGCTGGCCCACACTATCTGACGACCGCTGTGAGGTATTGCTGTATTCATCACAACATGATGCATCGCTAGCAACACTCCCAATCCACGCCATCCGCACATTGATTGATATGTGGGTCGAACGAACACGGCATCACAGCGCGTGCACCGATGTCGCCACTGTATTAATTTTTGAAAATCGTGGAACCGCTGTTGGCGCCACTATCAATCATCCGCACGGACAGTTGTACGCCTTTGATCATGTGCCACAACGCTCACAGCAACGACTCAACTGGACGCCACCGATGCAGTCTGATTTGTCAGTAAGTCAACACAACGACTGGAACACCGCGGTTCCGTTTGCTTCTGAATACCCAGTAGCGCTTGAGATCTGGCCTACAAAGGCTGCCTGCGACATGATGTCGCTTTCGACAGAACAACTCGATGGGCTCGCTCTAACATTGCGTCGTATCGTAGGTGTACTTGATGCGATGTATCAACAACCATTGCCCTACATGATGTGGATCAACCAAAGAGATTTCAGCTCTGACGACACATCAACGCAGATGAACATTGAAATCGTGTCACCGTGGCGTGATGCGGGCGTGATGCGCTACATCGCGGCAGCAGAAGTGTCAACAGGTGAGTATTTTAATCCAGTTGTTCCGGAAGAACTTGCCGCTACTTTGCGGGGCTTGTTTACGCGCGCGGATTAACGGACGGAAACTCTGCTTGACGCTTCTGCACAAAACTAGATACACCTTCTGCAAAGTCTGGTCGACCAAATGACTTGATCATCAGTTCTATTGCAGTTTTACCTGCGGTAGCAAGATCTTCGTTGTAATCGCCATAGACCTGTCGCTTCATAATTGCGATCGATGTTGGAGACACATCGCGAGCCATGTCTGAGGCGTATGCCATTGTGTATTCCATCAGTTGATCTGCTGGCAGCACCATGTTGACCATGCCCATTTCTTGGGCTTCTTCTGCCAACACGATTCTGCTTGAGAACAACAAGTCCATCGCTCGTGCTGGACCAACGAGTCGGGGCAAGATCCATGACACGCCGTATTCGGCAATCAGTCCACGCTTGGCAAATGCTGTGGTGAACTTGGCGCCAGATGCAGCAAAGCGAATATCACACATCAGTGCTTGTACAAGGCCAAGCCCGGCGCATGCACCATTGACTGCTGCAATCACTGGCTTGGGAATTGACGTGATCTCAATCTGCACACGACTACCAGCGGCACGACTCGGATGGCGATCGGCACCCGATGATGATTCGATCTGTTGCAATGAATCCATGTCTGCGCCAGCGCAATAGCCACGACCTGCACCTGTCACCACGATGACACGTACTTTTGGATCAGCAACGCATTGATCGATGTAGCCAAAATACATCTCCCCCATCTCAGGGGTCCAGGCGTTCATTCGATCTGGACGATTAAAGGTAATTACGCCAACACCTGGTTCGTGAAATTCATACAGCACTGGATCACTCATGGATATCTACCGTAGAGCCTGAATCCTCTTGGGGTTCTAGTTGGACAACGTCATCACGCCAATAGTCACTCAACAAGATCAGTACAGAGACAGCAAATACCACCAACGACACCCACTGATTAAGGCGTAGCCCACCCACGTGGTGGGCAGGATCAATGCGTATTCCTTCGATAAAGAATCTAAATGCCGTGTAGCTCGCTGTGTAGACAAAGAACAAGCGTCCTGGTCGCATTGGCACCAGCCGATCAAGCGCAATTAGACCAACGCAAATCAGTATGCAGACAATTGACTCATACAAAAATGTTGGATGAAAGATGGTTCCGACGGGGTATCCAGCAGAGACAGTTTTATCGGCTGATATTTCAAGACCCCACGGCATTGTTGTGGCGCGTCCAAATAATTCTTGGTTCCACCAATTACCCCAACGGCCAATCGCTTGCGCTAAAGGTAGTGCCGGCGCAACGCAAGTCAAGACTGATCCGATTCTCAAGCGGCGACGGTGCGCCACATACAAACCCACTGGCGCACCAAGGGCGATGCCACCCCAAATTCCAAGTCCGCCTTCCCAGATCTTGGCCATCTCGACGACATCACCATCAAAGCGGCCCCAGTCGGTGATGACATGATACAAACGTGAGCCAATGACACCTGCTGGCACGGCCCATATCGCAATCGATGACATGTCATCTGCTGTGCCGACACCTCGGGCTTGGAGTCTCCGACTAGCCAACCGCACTGCTGCCACAACTCCTAGGGCAATCATCAGCCCATATGCATTGAGGTGCAATGGTCCAATTTCAAGTACGCCAGATGACGGACTCGGCAAGGAAGCAACAAAAAACTGCAGCAAACTATTTACGCCGTCATCTTGCGGACGAAATCAACAGACTTTTCAAAAATAATTTCTCGGTCATAGTCCTGAGTTGCCACATGATAACTACGCTCAAGGATCACTCGCTCTACTGCGCCACCGTATGCCGCGGCAAGTGCATCACTATCTGACGGAGCCACCACATGATCTTGCGTTGATGTAAACAACAGCAATGGCACCGTGATGGCACCGTAGCGTTGCGACAACGGCACGAGTCCATCTTTTTGAAACGACATCAAGGGTGCTAGTGGCGTTGCCTGATATGCCAGTTCCACTACGGCAGGGTCGGCAATGTCACTACCAATCGCTTCTACCTGCACTTCGCCAGCATCCAGCATGCCCTGCACAACTTGCATCAGTTCATCAGGCAGCGGCATTGTCGCTGGATTGACGCACACGATGCCTTGCACCTCTGGATGTTGTGCCGCCATCCACAGCGTGATCGACCCACCCATTGACAAGCCAGCCACCACGATCTTGTTCGCTCGCTGACACAACGTTGCATACGCAGCATCTGCGTCGCGTGTCCAGTCCGCCCAGCCAGTGGGAAGCATGTCTTGGATATCTGTTCCGTGGCCTGCCAACTGAGGCATCTCTACATGGAACCCTGCCTCTACAAATGCGTTGGCCAAACCACGCATGCTCCCGGGGTTTCCGGTGAAGCCGTGTACTACAAGCACACCTACTTCACCAACACCGACATGCGACATCGGCTCCGTTCCTGGAATTGTTGGTGCTGTCATGCCAAAAGCCTTTCTCGTGTTGTCTGCCCACGACTGTATTCCTATTGATACGGATCATTGCTACTGCCTGGCTCTTCCCACCATTCAATGGGATAACCAGTAGTTTCCCAGTCTGCAAAAGGGTGAATGCAGTCCACTGGGCACACCGGTAAACACTTATCGCAACCACTGCAAAGCTCTGGCACGATCACCACGTCAATGCCATGGTTGAAGATTGCGCCCAACTGCTCTGGGCAATGCCTCAAACATGCATCACAATTAATGCAGGTTGACATATCAATAAACAAGGGTGGGTTCTTCCACTTAGGGTTGCGTTGTCGCAGGTCAATGCGTTCTGCTCGAGTTGCACCCATGAATCAAGTGTAGATGACCCACATTAATAAAGATTGAACAAGGTGTTTGACCTAGAGCCCCAGTGCTGGTCTACTTGGGGACATGCCCCGCGTGTCTAGATCCGCCACAACACGCACTATCGACAAGGTGGCCATCACTGCCGTCATCCCCGTGGTGGCGCTTTTGCCAGCATGGGCGATCGCAGTTGGAGTCTTTTGGTGGGTGACCTCACTGTTTCATCACCTGTCATATTTAATGTTTGCTGGAGCTTGGTTGCTCCTGGGCATTATTCTGTTCTGGAAACCAACACAGTTGCTATTTTTGCGTCGGCTTCTTGGTGCCCGAAAACCAACTCGCCAAGAACGCGACGATCTCCAACGTGCTTGGCTCGTCGTTGCTCAAGCACACCACTTATCTCCGGGCAAGTTTGTTCTTGCAGTGATTGATGCCGACGACCTCAACGCCTTTGCTTGCGGTGGCCATCTTGTAGTTGTTTCTAGTTTTGCAATTACTGAACTCACCCACGATGAACTAACTGGCGTTCTTGCGCACGAACTGCACCACCATATGGGATCTCATACGATTGCATTGACGATTGGTCAGTGGTTGAGTATCCCCATCATCATGCTTGCACATATCGGATTCTTTTTTCAAAATGTTGCACAAGCAGCAACCGAATCAATGACTCCGCATTCGTCACTGCTCAATCTGCTTGGTCGTATTTCTACTGGCATCATCACAATTGTTTCCTGGCTGTTTGTTGCTGATTTACGGCTAGCGCAATTGGTCGGCAACTACGTTGGCAAAGGTGCCGAATTTGTGGCTGACGCACACGCCGTCAATATGGGCTTTGGTCGTCAATTGTCGTCGGCATTACGTAAGGTCATCGAGCAAGGTGGCGGAGAGCGACCAAGTAATTGGCGCGACCGAATCGTGTCGTCGCATCCACCAGCACGCACCCGCGTGGCGCGCATCGATGCTCAAATTCGACAACAGAGTTCTCGCCCACACCGTCAACTTTGAGGGGTCTCCGATAGCGTTCACTTACCTGTGACAAGTCGCGATAACGATCCATTCCTCTGCGCCGCCAGCGGTACTCAGCCCACCCATACCCCTGTGTGGTTTATGCGTCAAGCGGGCCGCAGTCTGCCCGAGTATCGCGCCATCCGTGGTGACGGCAGCATTTTAGATGCCATTAAAAACCCAGAGCTAGCGTCGCAAATTACTTTGCAGCCAGTTCAACGCTACGGCGTTGACGCCGCCGTTTTATTTAGCGACATCGTCGTGCCAGCACATGCAGTTGGTTTTGGCATCGATGTGGCGCCCGGCATGGGACCAGTAGCTCAGTGGCCTCTTCGCAGTTCTGCTGATCTTGCCAGACTACGGGCGCTCACGCTTGATGATATTTCTTATGTCACCGACACTGTGCTCATGCTCGTCAAAGAGCTACAGGTTCCGCTATTGGCTTTTGCTGGTGCGCCGTTCACAGTTGCGAGCTATCTCATCGAGGGCAAACCAAGTCACACCTACGAGCACACAAAGGCATTGATGCGCACCGACACCATGTTGTGGCATGAAATAATGGAGCGCCTTACACAGCATTCAGTTGCATTCATCTCGGCTCAAGTGTCTGCAGGTGCGCAAGCATTTCAATTATTTGACTCATGGGCCGGTGCTCTATCTCGCTCTGATTACGACACGTTCGTCCGTCCGCACACCACTGAGGTGTTCTGGCAATTAGCACAACGTCACCCCGGTACTCCTGGCATACATTTTGGAATCGGATGTGATCACTTACTCGAATCAATGAATAGTGTTGGCAACTCGATAATTGGACTCGATTGGCGGACAAGCATTTCTTCTGCTCGCACACGACTCGGTGCAAACACAATTATTCAAGGCAACCTCGATCCCGCATTGGTGCTGGCAACACAGCACATTGCAATCGCTGGCGTAGACGCCGTGTTGGAAGACAACGCGGGCGCACCCGGACACATTTTTAATTTGGGGCACGGTGTACAGCCCAATACAGACCCGAGCATTCTGGAAGCAGTTGTCCAGCGCGTGCACGAAAGAACTTCTAAATGACACCGCCTTCTCAAAAAACTGCCGTGTTATTGATGGCGTACGGAACTCCACGCAGCAAAGAAGAAATACTGCCTTATTACACCGATATTCGACGGGGTCGTGCGCCTACAGACGAACAACTAAAAGATCTGTCGAACCGCTACGAGGCGATTGGAGGGTTGTCTCCACTAAAGCAACTGACCGAAGCACAACAATCTGCGTTGCAAAGTGCCCTTGACGAAAAATGCCCCGATGCTTACACCGTGTTTTTGGGCCTCAAACACGCCACACCATTTATCGAAGAGGCTGTCGAAGTTATCGCTGCACAGGGATTCACCAAAATTGTTGCATTAGTCCTCGCCCCTCACTTTTCATCTTTTTCAATTGGTCAATACGTTGGCAGAGCAGAAGAAGCCGCTAACAAGCACGCAATCACCGTCACGGCAATCACATCGTGGGCAACAGAACCCGCATTCATTGATTTCTTAGCAACTGATATGCGTCTCAAACTGTCGAGTATGCCGCAACGAACAAAAGTGCTTTTCACTGCACACTCGTTGCCGCAACGAATCATTGACGCCGGCGACCCATACCCTGATGAGTTGCGTTCAACCGCCCAGGCCGTTGCATCTGCAGTTGGGTTATCGCAATGGTCGCAATGGTCGATCGCATGGCAATCTGCAGGGCGCACGCCAGAGCCATGGATTGGCCCTGATATTTTGGCAGTTATTCAAGATCTTGGAGCGACGCGTTCAACAGACGAACCAGTTGATGGTGTGCTTGTCTGCGCATGTGGTTTTGTTGCAGACCATCTAGAAGTCTTGTACGACCTAGATATAGAGGCAGAGCGCGCCGCACAGTCACTCGGACTTTTATTCGCGCGTACGGCATGTGTCAACGACGACAAAACCGTGATGTCCGCACTCGCCCAACGAGTAATCAACGTATGACGTCACCACGGCGAATCATCGTTGTGGGAGGCGGCATCACCGGACTCGCCACTGCATACAGTCTTTTGAAAAATGCAGTTAATCCAATTGATGTTGTTGTGCTTGAGTCAAGTTCACGCGTCGGTGGGGTTATTCGCACATCACCATTCGCAGGACTCGATGCAGTTGACGAAGGCGCAGACGCATTTCTGTCGCGTGTTCCGTGGGCCAGTGCGCTTGCTCGCGAAGTTGGACTTGAGACATCTCTCACATCTCCGCGGGCCGTCGGCGCCCATGTATGGCACAACGGTTTGCAGCCGATTCCGAGCGACCTCATGCTCGGAGTTCCCGCCAACATTAAAGCTCTTGCCACAAGCAACTTGTTCACATTGCGAGGCAAGATGCGAGCTGCCCTTGAACCAATGCTCCCACGCACCACCGACACTCAAGACTGCATTGGTTATGTCATCCGTAAAAGATTCGGGCGAGAGGTGCAAGAATTACTTGTTGATCCACTTGTCGGTAGCATCTATGCAGCAGACACAGACAACTTCAGTCTGGAATCTGTCCCCCAAATTGCAGCACTAATGACTCAGCGAAGCATGCTGCTAGCCGCTCGTACTACCCGTTCAAAAACTGCCCCGACTGGGCCTATCTTTGAATCCCCAACTGGCGGGATGGAATCCCTCGTGACGGCTGTCGCCAAACGAATACAAGAACTCGGCGCACGCATTCTTCCTGACTCCACAGTTACTGACATCGAGAAATCAAACGACAACTCATACGCTGTGCATTGTGCTAAGACCTCACACATAGCCGATGCAATTGTGTTGGCGAGTCCGGCACGTCACACTGCCCCATTACTTGCACAACTCGACTCATTTGCAACACAACAGTTGTCTCAGTGGTCTCACGCATCTGTTGTCATGCTGACACTGGCTGTCCCCCGATCGCAGTGGAAACACTCACTCACGAGTGCTGGCTATCTTGTGCCAAAGCCCGATCAACGATGGGTGACTGCTGTTTCGTTTGGCTCAAATAAGTGGGCGCACTGGAAAACGCCCGATGATGCAATGATCGTGCGTGCGTCGGTCGGTCGTGACGGAGTCGACACCCAATCACTCACTGACGACACCATCATCAATCTCACACTGGCAGACCTCAAGCATCATCTTGACATTGATGTTGTGCCTAAAGAAACCCGCATCACTCGGTGGCCTGAATCTTTTCCTCAATATCGCCCATACCATTTTTCTCGTCTTGGCGACATCGAAGCATCACTTGCCCTTGCGGCCCCACATGTGCATCTTGCAGGCGCAAGTTATCGAGGTATCGGCATTCCGGCATGCGTTCAACAGGCACACGCAACTGCACGGGCAATACTTCAATCATGAAAAGCCGCATCAGGCCGTTAGTCGCTGGACTTCTTGTTGCTCTCTCTATGCCGCCATGGGGCTGGTGGCCACTCGCGTTCGTTGGTATTGCGATCTATGCTCCGTTGGTCATTCACGACACAATGTCAACGCGCAAACGCTTCTTTACAGGATGGATCTTTGGAGTTGGTTGGCTGTCACTGGGTTGGGTGTGGATGTGGTTTCTGACTGCGCCTGGGTATCCGATTGCTGTTGTTGTTTTTTCGTCACTTCATGGACTCGCAGCAGTCATTGGCGGTGTTATTGGTAAAAATTCATCTACACATCGTGCGTTTGCATTGTCTTGCACTCACACACTCGCAGAAGTCTTGCGATTTTCGTTTCCTTTTGGAGGAGTTCCACTTGCTTCACTTGGCATCTCACAAGCGTCAAGTCCGTTGGCATATCTCGCACCACTTGGTGGAGTAATACTGATCACTTTTTGCGTGTTTCGTTTAGCGCTCGGACGACATCGTCTACGCATTGCAGCCGCCATCGCCTTGCTCATCGTTATCGGTGCTGTCTATTCACCCGTCTCGTCAACTGGCACACAACTCAATGTCGCGCTTGTGCAAGGTGGCGGCCAACAAGGCACTCATGCAATTGATTCAGACCCGCGCGAAGTCTTTGACAAACATCTTGCTGCCACCACAACTATTTCTGTCGATGACAATGTCGAACTGGTCATATGGCCCGAGAACGTCATCAACGTGCCTACATTTGCAAGCAGCCAAGAACTTGCCCTCGTGGCTGAACAAGCCAAGCGACTCGCAGTGCCAATCTCTGTTGGCATCACCGAAGACGGAGGATCACAATCATTCACCAATGCCCAAGTTGTGGTGATGCCAGATGGTTCAGTCACAAGTCGTTACGTCAAAAAGCGCCGAGTCCCTTTTGGTGAATTCATGCCAATGCGATCATTGCTCGAGACTCTTGGTGCGCCGACAGATCTCGTGCCGCGCGACGCTCTGGCAGGACGAGACCCAGCAATCCTTGATCTGGGAATGACGCGTGCCGCAGTAGTTATCTCATGGGAAGTCTTCTTTGGTGGTCGCGCCAACGAAGGTGTTGCTCGTGATGCTTCGTTCATTATGAATCCAACCAACGGATCAAGTTATACGTGGACAGTTCTTCAAACGCAACAGGTTGCGTCTTCACAATTGCGTGCTCGCGAGCAAGACCGTTGGGTGGCGCAAGTCTCTCCAACTGGTTTTACTGTATTTATTTCGCCAACCGGAGAAGTATTTCAGCGCACAAAAATAACCGAACAACATGTCATTATTCAGAGCATCAACCTGCGTCGAGGGCGCACGCTGTACTCGCGGCTTGGCAACTTGCCATATATTCTGCTTCTTGTACTAATGCTGGCTTGGGTATGGCGACAAACAACCAATAAAAACTCTTCCCGTGTTACCTGACCTCAACATTTCTTCTCCCACTTTTTCAGTGTGGGTGTCGCCACAGCATGGTGGCCGAATGACGCGCGCCGAAGTAAACGGAATCCCACTATTCGTCCAAAGCTCATCTCGCGAATCAGACCCACCAACTGCATGGGGAAACTACGTGATGGTGCCTTGGGCCGGTCGCCTACGTAATGCAACCTTTTGCCACAATGATGTCGCTCATGACTTAGTGGCTAATGATTCTCCGCACGCCATTCATGGTCTTGCGTTCAGTAATCCATGGTCTGTTGTCGAGCATTCCACCACATCGATTACGTTGTGCTACGACTTCGACTCATCTTGGCCATTTGATGGCTGGTGCGAACACACCATCAGTGTCGAGCAACACGAAATAATCTGCAGGCTCTCCGTGCATAGCAGCAACGGCGAATGGCCTGCCATGTTGGGTTGGCATCCCTGGTTCTTAAAGACATGGCAACTCGAGACAGACTTTGATGTGATGTTGCACCGCGACCCAGACAACGTCGTCAGTACTGTCGAGATGACACCAACTCAACAGCCTTGGGATGACTGCTTCATGCATGCTCGATCTGCGCCAACTATCAGCAACGCAGGTAGTCGCATCACCCTGCAGAGTGACTGCTCGCACTGGATGATCTATACCGAGCCAGTGCATGCTTTCTGCGTCGAACCCATGTCTGGTCCACCTAATTCACTAGACGACACACATCCAAACCAGATACTTGTGTCAACAACAGATCCACTACAGCGCACACTGCGATTTGTGTACACAACCGATGCAGATTAAAAATCTTCCTCGCTTAGCGAGACTCTGATACTGCTGCCACCGCCAATGCATCGAGTGTTGCGGCCATATTTCTGCCGTTGTGTTCTGCGCGATTATCAACTTTGCTGACAATCCCGCCAATCCAGTCGCTTAATTTACTGCGGCGGTCTATCCATGAATGCGTGACAAGTGAACCTGTTGCTGTTGCCTCGATTTCATATATCCAGTCACACCAATGCGCTTTGCCAACTCGTAATGCAAAAGCAAACTTTATCGGCGCATCAAAGGCGATGACCACAACTGTTGTTTTCCAATTGCGATTCTTGTTGCTGTTGGCGCCCTTAAAACATGCGCCGAGTGATGGCCCTGTTGCGCCTTCGGACCATTCCCCGCCTCTGTTCTCTGGAGACCATTCACCCATCCGCGGAAGATCGGTAACCAAAGCCCAAATTTGTTCTGGTGTCGCGTCTATCTCCCGTGAGACAGTGACCGGATCCTTGGCTGTTCGTTGTGATTTCATACTTTCTTTCTAGCGCTTAAGCTTTTGTAGATCCTTGCTTTTTTGCAACAATTTTTAAATGCGTATTGACGATTGTTCGCAAATCATCGATTCCGACACCACTTGTTGCGCTTACCCACACCACGTCATTTGGATCAAGTTGACAGCCAGCAGCAAGTTCTTTTTTTCGGGTATCACGTTTGAGTGATTTAACTTTGTCTTGTTTTGTAGCAACAACAGTGTGGGCAACAAGATTTTCACGCAAGTGGTCGAGCATCTGAACATCTAGCTTTGTTGGACCAATTTCTCCATCAACCAGCACATAAACCATCGCAAGTTCTTTTCGGCCAAGCAAGTAGCCCACGATCATTTTCTCCCAACCCTTTTTGATACGCCCCGGAACTGCTGCGTATCCGTATCCAGGTAAGTCAACGAGTGTGGCCTTGGTGGGTGTTTGGAACAAGTTAATGAGTTGTGTGCGACCAGGAGTATTTGACACTCTGGCGAGTTGCTTGCGATGCGCCAAGGCATTGATGAGCGCTGATTTGCCCACATTGGATCGGCCGACAAAAGCAACTTCAACTGGAGACGGAGGCAAATCGGCTACGTCAGTTGCTGATTGAACGAAAGAGATCTGCAGAGGCTTTGTCACGCCATTAAGACTACGGCGCAAAAAAGCCAAGAATTAGAAAGAACTATGAAAGGATCAGGAAGGACCCGAAAACATTCCCCCACGATTGCTCGGAGGCAATGGATCGTTTTCGCCCTCGTATCGCGCAATTTCGGCACGACCAACGACGTGCCAGTGAACCTCGTCTGGACCATCGGCCAAACGCAACGTGCGCTGACCTGCATACATCCGCGACAATGGTGTCCATTGAGAGACTCCAGTTGCTCCATGCATCTGGATTGCCTCGTCAATAATGTGGCACACACGCTCAGGAACCATTGCTTTCACCGCACTCACCCACACTCGTGCTTCGGCATTGCCCATCGTGTCCATCGCCTTAGCTGCACGAAGAACCATCAGGCGCATTGCCTCGATTTCGATTCTGGCCTTGGCGATAACTTCGGTGTTCTTGCCGAGTCGTGCAATTGGCTTGCCGAATGCTTCACGACTGAGGCCGCGTCGCACCATAAGTTCGAGCGCACGCTCTGCTGATCCGATTGAGCGCATGCAGTGATGGATACGTCCTGGTCCAAGACGAACCTGAGAAATCTCAAAACCACGACCTTCGCCGAGCAACATGTTGGCCTTGGGCACTCGCACATCGGTGAATCGCAAGTGCATGTGTCCGTGTGGCGCATCGTCTTCACCAAAGACATGCATTGCTCCCAGAATTTCTACACCAGGAGTATTCATCGGTACCAAAATCTGTGAGTGACGGCGATGTGGTGGTCCGTCGGGACTTGTTTGCAACATGCAAATCATGATTTTGCAGCGTGGATCTCCGGCTCCTGAGATGTAGAACTTTTCTCCGTTGATCAGCCACTCGTCACCATCAAGAACGGCGCGACATGCAATGTTCTTGGCGTCTGACGATGCAACATCTGGTTCTGTCATCGCGTATGCAGATCGAATCTCGCCAGCCAATAGTGGCTCAAGCCATTGCTTTTTTTGTTCTGGCGTTCCGACACGTTCGAGGACTTCCATGTTGCCGGTGTCTGGCGCACTGCAGTTAAAACATTCCGATGCAATGGGGTTGCGGCCCAACTCATTGGCAATGTATGCGTAGTCGAGATTGGAGAGACCTTCACCTGTCTCTGCATTTGGCAAGAAGAAGTTCCAGAGACCGTTTGCTTTTGCTTTGGCTTTTACCGAATCCATCAACTCTTGTTGACCCTGGCCGTATCCCCAATGGTCTGCGCGGTTTTCTCCTAATCGAAAATATTCTTCCGTAATCGGATCGATCTCGTTCTTGATGAACGCCTTCACGGCTTCATAGAGCGGAACTGCGTGTTCAGACATCGCCAAGTTCATTGCGTCGTCAGTTGTTATTCCAGAGTGCATTCCAGTTTTAGGCATGCACTTAGGTTAGTTGCTGATCATGCTGGCGGTATCAGCCAAGTGGCCGATGTATTTGAGGTGATTCAAGGTCGAGCGAGATACTCGTCCACGGTTTGTTGCAGATGCCGAGAGCGAATCTCTTGATAATTGCCCGAGACCTGCGAAGTTCTCATGCTGCCCTTAAACCCCCGAGTCTGGGCTGCCATATTGTCGGTGTCTTGGTCGTAGACATAGCCCAAACCCTGATCAATGCCCGGCACTGACATGTAGCTCTCGTGAATATCAATGTCATACGGTTGGGCTGGCGGCGGAGCTGGCTGGCCGTCTGGAGCAAACCGCAAGAACAAAAGATCAAAGGTGCACTCGTCTGGTTTAGTCGGATGCGGAAGGAACCGATACACCATTGGCTTGTGTGCACCCGGGAAAAAGAACCCATTAGGGAAAACGAAATACTCAATCGAGTCGATTGTCTCACTCACTTTGAAGTCAGAAAAATCATGACCATATTTTTCTTTCAATTGTTGTTGCACAAATACTGAATACACATCGCGAGCAGTGTGGCCCTCTGGAACTTGCGGAATATCGATGCCACCTGCAAACTTGCGACCAATCATGAAATTAAGAATTTCTTGCTCTGTTTGTTGTACTGCGATGTGAGGACTCTGCGAACCAGAGGTGTGCATGAAACGCGAAACATGCTCTCCAAAAACGTCGTACTGTGCGTTTGCATCGCCGGTCGCACGAAGTGCTTCTGAGTGTGTCTTAAACACGTGGTACGCCTCAAGAAAAGCCTCCATCGCTGCTTTCCAGTTTGCTGGTAGTCGCTTGCGAATATGGATTTCGGTATATCGCTGCGATAGATCCCATGTGCCAGTGAAATGTGTTGTCATGACTCCGAGATATTCGTGTAGCGGCTTGGTCTGCGGATCAAAATTTACAAAAACAAAGCCACCCCAAGTATCGACTTGGATCTCGGGCAACTCATAGTCTTCGTCCTTGACATGTGGGAAATCCCAACGGCACGGAAGCGACGCAAGTTTTCCTGATGTTGACCACGTCCAACCATGAAATGGACAAGTGATTCGGTTTGCGTTGCCAACTGAATTTGAAGGCTTGAGTTGTGTACCTCTATGTAAGCAAAAATTATTGAAGGCTCGAATTTTTGTGTCAGGTGATCTGACAATCAAAATTGACCGATCCCCAATGTCATAGACATAGAAGTCTCCTTCGTTAGGAATCTGTTCTTCACGACATGCCCACTGCCATGTTCGAGACCACAATCTTTCAAATTCGAGTTTTAGAAACTCAGTTGATGTGTATCGCTCAAAGCCAATCGGTTCGTCTCCACGAAAGCGATACTCGGTTTCAAGCATTTGTGGCGGAACGCCCCCGATGTCTTTTTGTACAATCTCTCGATAGCTCGGGCCCGGACACCGTTCTTGGCCCGCTTCCACTTCTGCTGGATCTCCCACTTTTGTCACGAAGCAAGAGTATCTCGCATGGCACTAGAGTTTAAAAAAATCAGATGCATTGGGGGAAACATGGCACAGCAGGCCTACGGAGTCGGAGCAGGAGGCATTCCTGGTGTTGGTTCAAGACAGACAATTTTGGCGTACTTCAGTATGCGTGGCGTGGAGTTTGCCCAACGCGTATCTGCTGCGTCTGCTGCTGGTTTTGACGGCATCGGATTTGGTGTCACCGAATACCTGCAACTGCGCGCCAACGGAACCAGCGACGAAGAAATGAAAAGCACTTTGGCTCAGCACGATATTCGCATTCTTGAACTTGAAGCCCTTCGGCTACTCGATGATAAATCTGCTATTGATTTTGAACACGTAGCCAGAACATTTGGCGCCGAACGTATCCAGGTCATTGCACCGTTCGGCACTAACAAAGACATCGACCTTGATGTTGCTGCACGATGGATCGGCGCTCTGGCCCAACGCACTGCAGATGCGGGCGTGCATTATGCACTTGAGTTTTTACCCCCAACAAAAATTCCTGACATTGCCACTGCACAAAAATTTGTTAGCAGTGCCAAACATCAAAATATTGGTCTCTGTGTCGACACTTGGCACGTCTTTCGCGGTGCTGGTGTGTCATCGCTCGCCGACCTCGACTACTCGCTCGTCAAGAACATTCAAGTTGACGATGGCACAATGAAGCCAGGTATGGACGACTACATTCAAGACTGCATCCATAATCGCGAACTGCTGGGGGCCGGAGAATTTGACCTTCAGCAGTTCTTTGAGCACACGCCACCTGATGCCCCAATCAGTGTAGAAATCATTGACGATGACCTTGATGTGATTCCAGCTTTCGAGCGTGCTCAACTTCAGGCCTCGTCCCTGCAACGTGTTTTGGCGCGTCGCTAGTCCCGAAACAGGCTTGAACTCGGACCTACCAATGTAATTGCCGTATAATTATCTCTGTTCAGACCAAATAATCGGGGGTATATGAACTACGACATCATCATTCGCAACGGCACGGTGGTCGACGGCACTGGCAATGCATCCATAAAAGCAGATGTGGCAATCACAGGTGATCGAATTGCTGCGGTTGGCAACTTGTCTGACAGCACAGCTACCAGAGAGATAGATGCAACTGGGATGACCGTGTCGCCTGGCTTCGTCGATCTGCACACCCATCTCGATGCACAAATCGGCTGGGATCCGTTTATGACGTCAAGTTCGTGGCACGGAGTCACCACCGTTCTTATGGGCAACTGCGGAGTCACATTTGCTCCCGTCATCGAAAAAGATCGCGCCTATCTTGCCGAGATGATGGAGAGCGTCGAAGATATCCCGCGTCAAGCAATTCTTGAAGGACTTCCGTGGGACTGGGAAACATACCCCGAATATTTAGATTCGGTCGAAAGAATGCGCCCTGCATTAAATATTGTTGGACTAGTTGGCCACTGTGCAGTGCGGTATCAAGTAATGGGCGAACGTTCTTTGACGGATGAAATCCCAACTCCAGAAGAACTTGCCCGCATGGCAGAAATCGCCCAGGAGTCTGTCGCTGGTGGTGCCGTCGGATACTCAACATCGCGTTTGTTGCTGCATAGGGTGCCAGACGGTCGTTGTGTTCCAGGAACCTATTCAATGACCGAGGAATACACCGCCATTGCAGAGGGAATGAACCGCGCTGGCGGTGGGTTATTTCAAGCCGTCAATGATTTCACGACAAAACCAAAATACGAGTTCGACCTGCTTCGCACAATGGCGCAAAAGGGTTCAGGTGTTTTGTTTTCCGGTGGCGCAGGCGACGGAGACCTCGAAAGTGTGTCCCGCTGGAACAAGTTCCTTACTCACACAAGTCAAAACATCGGACCAATCTCAACGGTGACGATGACTCGTCCGGGTGGCACCTTGACGGGCCTCGTGCAAACTCCACCAGTGGCGGGCAGAGCATGGGCAAAGATGATGGCACTTCCGTCAGTTGAAGAACGTGTTGCTGTCTTGCGCGACAATGCACGACGAGCCGAATTACTAGAAGAAGGTAACGAAAAAGGAACCTGGTACGACCCTGCCTTTATTCATCCACTCGGACTTGGTGATCTGCCTGACTACAACGAAGTCAATCCGGTATCACTTGCCACACTGGCAACACGTGCTGGCAAAACACCCGTAGAACTAATCGTCGATCGACTCATCGAAAGCGAAGGACGCGAGTTGTACAACACGTGGTTCTTCAACCGCAACACCGAGTCAATGAACGAGTTCTTACAACTCGACAACGTGTGTCCAGGGCTTGGCGATGCAGGCGCACACGCTGGTCAAATATGTGATGCCGACGCCCCAACGCACTATTTGTCACATTGGCATCGGGATCGCAAACGTGTCTCTCTAGAAAAAGCCGTGCATCAACTCACGGCCAAACCTGCCGCAGTGCTCGGACTCATTGAGCGTGGCACCTTGAGTGTTGGCAATTTTGCTGACATCAACATCTTTAACCCTCAAGCACTGCAGACCGAATACCCCACCTATGTCAATGATTTTCCGAATGGAAAGGGTCGCTTCATCATCAAGGCACGCGGGTATGCCGCAACCATCGTTAATGGCAAAGTTGTTACTGAACAAGGAACCCACACTGGCGAACGACCAGGACGCGTGCTTCGCAAATTTGCACGTGACTAAGTTTGCGTTTCTGGCAACACATCCCTCCAACAGATAAAGGAAACACTTCTGGTGAATATCGAATCGCTATTTTCAATTAAAGGAAAAGTTGCACTCATTACTGGCGGTTCGCGCGGAATCGGCGAAATGATTGCAGCAGGATTCTTGGCCAATGGCGCCAAGGTCTACATCACTTCGCGCAAAAAGGCTGCATGTGATGCAACTGCGCAACGGTTATCAGAGCAATACAGCGCAGAGTGCATTTCTATTCCAGCTGACTGTGCAGATGTTGCTGGCATCGACCATTTGGTTGCCCAACTCAGCAAATATGAAGACCATCTCGATATTTTGGTTAACAACGCAGGTGTTTCTTGGGGTGCCCCACTCGAGGATTACCCAGAAGCAGGATGGGACAAAGTATTTGATACCAATGTCAAGGGGGTTTTCTTCACCACGCAACGGCTTCTTGGGCTGCTTGAGAAGAACGCGACCGCTGATGATCCATCTCGGGTTATAAATATTGGATCTATTGACGGAATACAAACACCTGTCTTTAGTACGCACTCGTATGGTCCATCCAAAGCGGCAGTGCATTCGCTGACCCGTCAGATGGCAGCCACATTGGTCAAGCGCAAAATCATCGTGAATGCAATTGCCCCCGGACCTTTTCCGACGTGGATGCTGAGCACCGGAGTTGGCGGTGGCGGAGACGTTGACAACACAGACTGGGACGCAGTTGCGCGCACTAATCCACGACGCCGTGTCGGAACACCAGAAGACATCGCTGGTCTTGCTATTTTTCTGAGTTCGCGCGCTGGGGCATTTACCGTTGGCGAAGTGATTTCTTGTGATGGTGGATCACTGGTTTCTTAAAACACTCAACCAGTGCGAATTAGCCTGTAAAACCAAATATTCCGTCGGCGCGTAATCGCGTAAAAAAGTCTGGGGTGTATGCATTTTCCGGCTCAGCGCGAATCATTGTGTCGAGCGCAACAGCATCTGCCCCAACAAGGATGCGCCATTCATCTCGCTTGACGGCCTCCAGAATCACGGTTGCTGCTTGGGCTGCCGACACAGGCGCCACATCTCTAAACGCCTCAGCCTGCGCCTGCATGCCAACACGAAGATCTTCGTCACTGACATCACTCATGTCCAAGCCACGGCGAGCAATGCGTTCGCGTATTTGGGAAAGTTGATCTTCTGTCATCTCCTTTGGATCTCGACCAAGAATTTTTCCAGAGTTAATGACAATCGATGTGCCGATGTGCCCAGGCATCACAACTGATGCGTGCAGGTGTGGTGCGTTTAATGCAAAATCGGTGATTAATGCCTCGGTGAAACCTTTTACGGCAAACTTTGCCGAACTATATGCGGTGTGAGAAATATCAGGTCCGAGCGAAGCCCAGAAACCATTCACAGAACTGGTGTTGACAACATGGCCGACATCAGACTTCAGCAGTTGTGGCAAAAATGCGAGCGTGTTGTAGTACACCCCAAACCAACACACTGCAAAAGTTTTATCCCATTCGGTGCGATCGTTGTCAATAATGCTTCCGCCCCCACCAATGCCAGCGTTATTGAAAAGCAGATTCACGTGTGGACGCCATTTGGCGACTGCATCACGAAACTCGAGCACCTGTGCCTCATCCGACACGTCAGCTATTGCAGTAAACACTTCGCCACGGCTTCCGTCAGCCGCACACATCGCAACCGTATCGGCAAGGTTTTCAGCAATCACATCGCAGGCGGCAACATCACACCCATCGGCGGCAAGTTGACGCACCAGTTCACGACCCATACCTGTTCCGCCACCGGTCACCACCGCAACACGTCCGTTGAATCCGTTCTCAAATCTGTTCGACATACATTTTCTCGCTCTCACGCTCCCCCATAGGAACAGTCCACAATCTAGACAACCCACCCCACGACGCGGTCAGTCGGACTCCAGCACAGTCTCAGCACAAAAATCTAATAACTCTGTTTTTTGGGGCACCATCAGCGAGAATAGAGACATGGCAGTTGCGCAGAGTCCTCATCAGGGCATTGTCGCTCTCGACCTTGAAGGCGTTCTGGTTCCTGAAATCTGGATCGCTGTAGCCGAGAGCACAGGTATCCCCGACTTGCGTCGCACCACGCGCGATGAACCAAACTACGACCTTTTAATGCGGGGTCGTATCGAAATACTCAACCAGCACGGTCTCACAATGAGCCGAATCACTCAGATCATTGCTGGCCTCACGCCGTTACCTGGCGCACTTGAGTTTCTTGATGCCTTACGTGAACGGACACAAGTTGTCATCCTTTCAGATACTTTTGAGCAATTCGGCCGACCGTTTATGCGTCTTTTAAATTGGCCGACACTTCTTTGTCATCGACTCATCATCCAAGACGATCACATCGTTGATTTTAAACTCCGTCAAGCAGACCAAAAACGTCACGCGGTGAACGCTCTTAAAAATTTAAACTACCGAGTTGTCGCCGCAGGAGACTCATACAACGACACTGCCATGCTCGCAGCGGCTGATACCGGATTTCTTTTCCGTGCACCCGACAATGTAAAAAAAGAGTTCAAACAGTTCGTAGCGCTGGAGTCTTATGACGATTTGCTAGAACACCTCAGTCGCGCGCTTAATTTGTAGTCACAGGTGGCTTATACGAAGACAAGAAGTTTCCAAGCCGACCAATAGCTTCGACGAGATCAACAACCCACGGCAAAGTTACGATTCGCAAATGATCAGTAGTGGGCCAATTAAATCCAGTCCCTTGTACTATGAGCACATGCTCGGCGCGCAAGAAATCTAAGACAAACTGTCGGTCGTCTGCAATCTCATACATCTCTGGGTCGAGACGCGGGAAAACATACAGTGCACCTTTTGGCTTTACGCATGTCACTCCGGGAATACTTTCAAGAGCATTGACTGCAGCATTGCGTTGTTCGAGTAGTCGACCATGGGGCAAGACCAACTCGCGAATGCTCTGCCGACTACCGAGTGCTGTTTGAATTGCATGCTGTGCCGGAACATTGGCGCATAATCTCATGTTGGTCAACATGTTGATTCCTTCGATATAACTACTGGCGTGTTGGCGTGGGCCTGTGATGACCATCCAGCCTGATCGAAAACCAGAAAGACGATATGCCTTTGATAATCCGTTGAATGTCAGGGTAAGAACATCTGGAGCAATCGTGGCAAACGTGGTGTGCACTGCATCGTCGTACAAAATCTTGTCGTAGATCTCGTCTGCCATGATGATGAGTCCGCGTTCTGCGGCAATATCTGCAATCTGGCGCAAGATTTCTGCACTATAAACAGCACCCGTTGGATTGTTTGGATTAATCACAACAATTGCTCGTGTGCGGTCAGTAACTTTGCGGCGAAGGTCTTCGATGTCTGGCATCCAGCCATTTGATTCATCACACAAATAATGAACTGGTGTGCCGCCAGACAAACTCGTTGCTGCCGTCCATAGCGGATAATCAGGGGCCGGAATCATAACTTCATCGCCTTCGTCCAACAAGGCGTTCAATGCCACTTGAATTAGTTCGCTGACCCCATTGCCCAGCCACACATCATCAACATCCGTGATGTCAATGCCACGTTCTTGATAGTGCTGCACAATTGCCGTGCGCGCTGACAAGATGCCTTGCGAATCGGAGTAGCCCTGCGAACTGGGCAAATTGCGCACCACCTCTGCTAAAATTTCTGGATGTGTCTCAAACCCAAACGGCGCGGGATTACCGATATTTAGTTTGATAATACGTTGACCTTGGGCTTCGAGTCGTTTTGCTTCGTCCAGCACAGGACCACGAATGTCATATAAGACATTGGCCAATTTGCCCGACTGCAAGATCTCCATAGGTGTCAAGACTACGCCCCGCAGACCAATCTGACCCGCCTATTTATGGTCGTGCGCACCACTGCTGGCGCCCGCTTACCGCGTATCAGGCGAGTTGCAAGAACTCCACCAAGTTGGCGTCTGGATCCTCAACAATTGAGATACTGATGCCGGGGCGAAGTTCTCTTGGCGACACAGTCACCTTGTATCCCGCCGCCGCAACTGCCTCGGTGATTTCAACAAGATTGCTGACACTAATTGTGAAGTAACGGTATCCGCATGCTCCGGTAATGCCGCCCCCTGCTGCTGAAGCGAGAGTCGTTGGAGCGCTCACAAGCTTTATCAAAGTTGTCCCGCAGAGCAAACGATTCATGGTTCCGCCGCCCGGCATCTGCATCTCGCCCTTGAATTCAAAACCTAAGAGGTCTCGATAAAAAGCCAAGGATTTTTGGATATCGCTCACCACGATGCCTAGGTCAATCGAATCTTTTGTGAGTTGTGCTGCTGTCATGAAAGAAATACTAACCAACGGCGTTGCATCTTCTGCTACTTGGAAAAATACCCGATCGCTTCGATCAATACCTCAAAGGCAGCCTCGGCATCGACGCTCCACACAACATCACAATTAGACGGTGCAGGTTTGCGATGCCCACGGCGATCAATGACGGTCATTCCTCGAGTTCTGTTTCC
>SHUT01000073.1 GCA_009691255.1 Ilumatobacteraceae bacterium | reverse complement strand
GTGGTCCTTTACTGTTGCAGATACCGCATCTTTGTCCAAACGTCTGCTGCATATCCGTGCCGAGGCATACACCGAACTCGCCAATAAGGCTCCCCAATTCACTGTGACTTCCTCGCAAGTAGAACAAGTTGCCGGGGCTGACGTGCGCACTGTCACGGGTACATTTGATGTCCCGTTTTTTCTGTCAAAGGCCGAACCTGGCGGTACTTTTACTCTTGATGCCAATGGTCTCCCACAACGCGGAGTCGGGATGTATCCATCACGATTTATTTGTGTGATGCCAAACGCTGTGTCATCAATGTCTTCGCTACCGATTGTTTATGGACACGGTTTGCTTGGCGGAGCAGAAGAAGCACTCAGCTTCAAAGGGGTAGTAGTCGAGCAGAACGCAACAGTTTGCGCCACTGATTGGATTGGAATGGCGTCCTTAGATTTATTAAATGTCGGCACGACTTTGCTTGACTTGTCGAATTTTTCTTCTATTGCAGACCGACTACAGCAGGGGATAGTGCACTTTCAATTTTTAGGGCGTCTCTTGAATCACGAGGATGGGTTTGCATCGTCTCGGGACTTTCAGTCCAAAGGTAAGCCTATTTTTCAGTTAGGTGGTACGCAGTTTTTGGGAAGTAGTCAAGGAGGCATCCTGGGCGGAGCGGCAAGTGCGGTGTCAAGTGAATGGAGCCGTGCTGTTCTTGGGGTGCCCGGTCTTAATTATTCTTTGCTATTGACCCGCTCAATTGATTGGGATGAATTTGCCGCAATTTTTGAAAAAGCCTACACGGACGACATCGAGCGAGTCATGGCTCTGCAACTAGTGCAACTGTTGTGGGATCGCGGAGAAAATAATGGCTACGTGCAACATCTCACAGCAAATACATATGACTCGTTTTCTCCAAAGGACGTCTTGTTGATTGAAGCTTTTGGCGATCATCAAGTTGCAAACGTGTCGACTGAAATTTTGGCACGCACAATCGGAGCGCGCGTTCACACACCGGTGTTCGGAGCAAAGAGGTCATCGGCCACAATTGCCATGTGGGGTCTAGAGCCTTTGTCTGATGCGCGAGTCGCCCCAGCATTGGTGCTGTGGGATTTTGCGAACCCGGCTCCGCCTGCGGATAATCAAGCACCGAGTTTTCCAAAATACGGCAAAGACCCGCACGGGGCTGGATCAGATGAGCCTCGAGTTGCAACACAGGTGTTCACTTTCTTGAAAACCGGCAAGATTCTTGACGTGTGCAATAGTGCTCCATGCACCAGCGATGTTTTAACACGCTGAGACCAGTGGCAGTAAGCGTTGCTGCGATTAGTCTTGAACTATGTCAGTAGATTCGCACGGCACTCCAATCGATATCAAACCACGAAGTCGTGATGTAACAGATGGCGTGCAAAAAGCAGCAGCCAGAGCAATGTTGCGCGCTGTTGGCTTGACCGATGCTGATTGGCAAAAGCCCCAAGTGGGAATCGCTTCAAGCTGGAACGAAGTAACACCCTGCAATATGTCATTGCGTCGCCTCGCTGCTGCCGCCAAAAAAGGCGTGCAAGATGCAGGTGGAGTTGCGCTCGAGTTTGGCACCATCACAGTAAGCGACGGAATCTCAATGGGACACGAGGGCATGCGGGCATCACTTGTGAGTCGCGAAGTCATCACCGACAGCGTTGAAACGGTTATTCATGCCGAACGCTTCGATGCATTTGTCGGACTAGCAGGATGCGACAAAAGCATTCCCGGAATGCTGATGGCTGCAGCACGTCTTAATTTACCGTCTGTTTTTGTCTACAACGGCTCCACTGTTCCGGGCGTATATGCCGGAAAAAACATTGACATCACTACCGTATTTGAAGCCATTGGTGCCGTTGGTGCTGGCACAATGTCCGAAGCAGAACTCGGTGACATCGAGCGCGCTGCATGCCCAGGAGAAGGCGCGTGTGGCGGAATGTTTACGGCAAATACAATGTCATCAATTGCCGAAGCATTAGGAATGAGTTTGCCTGGCAGCGCATCGGCACCTGCAATAGATCCAAGTCGCGAAACAGATGCAGCCCGCGCAGGTGCTGCAGTCATGAATCAGTTGCGCCTCGGAATCCGTCCGCGTGACATCATGACAAAGAAGGCATTCGAGAATGCGATTGCAGTCGTCAATGCACTTGGAGGAAGCACAAATGCGGTGTTGCACTTACTCGCAATTGCAAACGAAGCAGAAGTAGACCTCAGCCTTGACGACTTCAATCGTGTTGCCGCGCGTGTTCCGCATATCGCCGATACAAAACCTGGTGGTAAATACCACATGACAGATGTTCATCGCATCGGCGGTGTTCCAGTTGTTCTTAAACATCTACTTGACGCAGGGCTCTTGCATGGCGACGTCTTGACATGCACAGGCAAGACAATGGCTCAAAACTTGGCGGACATCAATCCACCAGATCCAGATGGCGAAGTAGTGCACTCATTAAGCAATCCGATTCATGCCGAGGGTGGCATCAATGTGCTGACCGGATCTCTTGCGCCCAATGGGTCGGTGGTCAAGGTGGCGGGTCTGTCCAAAGATCAGATGGTCTTTGAGGGTCCTGCGCGCGTGTTCGATGGCGAAGACGGCGCGATGAACGCAGTGATGGACGGCAGCATCCAACCTGGCACGGTGATTGTGATTCGCTATGAGGGACCAAAGGGCGGACCAGGCATGCGCGAGATGTTGGCCATCACGGGCGCGCTCAAGGGTGCTGGTCGGGGAGCCGATTGCGCGCTCATTACCGATGGTCGCTTTAGTGGCGGCACATGGGGATTCTGTATTGGACATGTGGCTCCAGAGGCTGTCGATGGTGGCCCGATTGCCTTTGTGCGAGATGGCGACATTGTGCGCGTCGACGTGCCCAGTAAGCAATTGAACCTTTTGGTCTCTGCCAAAGAACTCAAAAAACGCCGCAAGGGCTGGGCCCCTAATGCCCCTCGCTACACCAGTGGAGTATTGGCAAAATACGCCAAATTGGTACAGGGTGCCGAAACTGGCGCGATCACCAATATCATCGTCTGACTCCGTCTCGGGGTCGGGGCGCAACCCTGCAACACCCCTAGGCCATAGTGGGGGGACTGTGAATTCTCACGACGAGATCATATATCCACGAGGGGAGAGCGTGTGCTTCGACGGCTAGAGCCAATGCAAAGAACCAACTGATCTCTCAGTGTGTTCATTTTATTCCGCACCCCTGGTGCGTCATCACAATCTACTAGTCACAAAAAAATAGGAGCCACTTCATGACACATTCATCTTCCGACCCATCTGATTCCCCCGTTACCGACGAACTCAATCTCATGCTCACGCAGCTTTTGGGTCAGTGCCCATCTAGCAGCGACGGCAAGTGGACTCACTGCAGCGCATCTGACGAATCCCTTGAGCCCGTCATTGTTTTTCCAGCAATGCCAATGCCCGACGTGCAAAAATTGGTTTCGATTCTCACTGCTATCAACAAACAGCGTGAAGAATCAAAATCTGGTCATACGTACAAAGCGTCGTACCAAGCATCAGACGCTGCAAACTCATTGCCTGCAGATGCACCTTCCTACAATTATCACCTAAAGGCCGACTGATGAGTCTGGCTCAGATTCAACTGCCGCCCAGCGGCTGGAGCATCGAACTCACAAAAGACGACATTGAGCGATTCGATTTTGTCAAACACGTCTCACGGCGTTTAGAGACCGCCGGAGAAGTTGTGTGGTTGAGCATCCGTGATGGCGAGCGCACATGGTGCGCAAAAGAACGCAACACAACAGTGTGGGGCAACGCTGTCCTTGACGGCAGTCCGTTCGATCTGTTGATGCCCTTTGCTCCAGTATTTCTGCGTCATGTTGCAGGGCTGGTGGTCGAATCAAACATGTGCACTCTCAAGGTGTCACCAGACCAAAAAGTGTGCATTGTGAGCTCGGGAGCAGAAGAAGTTCATGGTGATATCCCTTCTGAGTGGAAGCCATCTGATCTTGAGTTCTATACCGACGGAGACATCAACATCAGTTTAAATCCAACGCAAGCGCGTCGATTGGGCGAACTGATTAATGATTGGCCTGGACCAGTTGACAAAGACGAGTATCCGAATTTTCTTGCTCCGTTTATCGTCATCGAGGTCGGCGACGAAAAAATGACGTGCACAATGGACTGGTCGCGCTACGGAGGTCGTGCCAATACCCTTGTGTTTGCGATTAATGCAACACCCCATCTTAAATTTGAATGTGACGCCTACGTCTTAGGCCACGGATTAACTGAAAATTTTTCGCATGAAGACTGGACAATGACGCTGTCGTCAACCAATCCAACTCATCTTGGCGTTCATAACTCAGAAATCGGCTTCTCGGTGACCCTTGAGCGTGAATGTGTCGCACTTGTGCGCGAGCAGATCGACAACGAACTCAAACTGCTTGACTTAGAGATAAAAGAATGGAACACCGAACCTGCACATCCAATAATGGACATTACATACGAGTCCACACAGATGGAGATCGTTATTATTCCCGACAAAACAGGGCACGATGACTACATACGAGTGACTATGTGCATCGCAAGTGGTGTGTCGAACAATTTGGCGACACTGCAAGAGGTCAATAATTTCAACGAAGCACGCCTAGACCAAAAATATGTCATAAACGGTGAGTCAATTTTCTTAGTCACTGACATACCCACAACAGCGATAGACAAGTTATTCGTCGTCATTTTAGCTATGTCGTCTCAATGGGCCGATCTATCGGCACTGTTCGCGGCGCTCAAGGACTAACTAGGTAGTGCGATTCGATAGCCATGTGCAATACGGGCATTTATCTCCTGGTGCTGGCATGTCGCCGTCAAGCACTGTGACAACATTTGCCATGTGTTGGGCAAATGCACCTTGGTTGTGATCAAGTGGTTGATATGCACGCTCAAGGTTGATACTAAATCCGTCGGCGTGAGTTCCTAATAAATTTGTAGGTTTCCAGACCATGAGCCCGACGGTGCTGACATGACGGGGGGAACCAACGCAGGGTGACTCAAGAGCGAACGTGTAGGCCTCTATCTGTGGAGAATAAAACCTCGCTTTGTCATC
>SHUT01000022.1 GCA_009691255.1 Ilumatobacteraceae bacterium | reverse complement strand
AGATATCCGGCTGGTCCGAGGATTTCAAACAACAAGCGGAAACTATCAAGGTAGCCCTCCGTGCCAAAGACCTTGATCGCGCTGCAATGGCCGATGTCAAGTACACCCTGCGTTGCTTCCCACGCACTTTGCCAATTCATCAGTCGTAAAACATCAATGGTGGCAAAAACGCGTGCGAGATTAATTTGTACCCACTCTTGGTCGGCAACACGACGGCCGTCAGGCATGATTGTTTCTGTTGCCCAGGCTCGAATATCGGTAAAGGCACGTTCTACGATTCCTGTTGAACACAAAGTGACACGCTCGTGATTAAGTTGGTTGGTGATTAGTGTCCATCCCTGGTTCTCATCACCGATTCGGTTTGCCACCGGCACACGAACATTGTCAAAGAACACCGCGTTGATGTCGTGCTCGCCAATTAGACGCAACGGTTGTCGCGTAATGCCAGGAGTATTCATTGGCACAATGACAATGCTGATGCCTTTGTGTTTTTTCCATGTTTCACCAGCAGGTGTCTCTGCTTCAGTTGGACCCGTTCGCACTGCAAGCCAGCAATAGTCGGCATCACTCGAGAGCGACATCCACATCTTTTGTCCATTAATGACGTATTCGTCGCCGTCACGAACTGCCCGAGTTTGTAGTGAAGCAAGGTCTGTGCCTGCGCCTGGTTCGCTATAGCCGATGCAGAAATGGATGTCTCCTGCCAACACCTTTGGCAAAAAGAAGTCTTTTTGCTCTTGGGTCCCGTAGTTCATGATGGTTGGTCCGACTGTATTGATTGTGAGCATCGGTACGGGTGCGCCAGCCCGCATTGATTCGTCAAAGAAAATAAATTGCTCTATTGCCGAGCGCCCTTGTCCACCAAATTCTTTTGGCCAACCGATGCCAGCCCAGCCGTCTGCACACATCTGTTTCCAGACGCCTCGCATCGCAGGACCAACGCCATGTCCGTTGGCGAGCGCCGCCACGGTGTCTGCATCAAGAAGTCTGTCGTAATAAGAGCGCAGTTCTTTGCGCATCGCTTCTTGTTCGGAGGTATATCCAAGTTCCATCTGTTTCCCTTTAGGCATGCGAGCAGGTGTCAGCAATAGAGTATCGGACGCTTATGAAATTGCTGAAGGCGAGAACTACGATTTGGGTATGAAACTTGGATGGCACATCGGATACTGGGGACGCTCGATGCCCCAAGGAATACCAGAAACAATTCGGATGGTGGAATCACTCGGATACGACTCAGCTTTCACTGCTGAATCATGGGGGAGCGACGCTATTTCGCCACTTGCATGGTGGGGATCACAGACCTCCACAATTCGGCTCGGAACAAATATCGCTCAAATTTCTGCACGCACGCCAACCGCTACGGCAATGGCTGCTATCACGATGGATCACTTGTCTGGTGGTCGCTTTTGTTTAGGCCTTGGCGTGAGTGGCCCTCAAGTTGTCGAAGGTTGGTACGGGCAACGTTTCAATAAACCCCTTGCCCGCACGCGCGAGTACGTCGAGATCATTCGCAAAATATTGGCACGCGAAGAACGACTCACTCATGCGGGCCCTGAGTATCCGATTCCCGCGATTGGCGGAATGGATCTAGGCAAGGCACTCAATGTCATGACGCATCCAGTGCGCAAAGACCTACCAATTTTTATTGGTGCTGAGGGTCCCAAGAATGTTGCGCTTGCCGCAGAAATCGCTGATGGATGGTTTCCGATCTTCTATGCGCCACGCCATGAAGAGCTGTATCTCTCACACCTCAAAGAAGGTTGGTCGCGGCCCGGTGCACGCACTACGCCAGACAAGTTTGAGATCTTGCCAACCGTCAATGTCAGTATCAATGACGATATTGACAAGGCCTACGACGCGATTCGTCCCACCATGGCGTTATATGTGGGTGGTATGGGAGCCCAAGAAATGAACTTTCATGCTGATGTTTTTCGGCGATTGGGATACGAACAAGCCGTTGACAAGATTCAAGAACTGTTTCTGAACGGCAAACAGCCAGAAGCGATTGCAACTGTTCCAAATGAGATGATTGATGAAATTTGTTTGGTTGGCTCAAAGGCAAAAATCAAGCACGACCTAGAGGCATGGAAAGACAGTCGCGTCACGACCATCGTGTTGGGCGGTAATCCCGAAACACTACGAACAATGGCCGAGTTGGTTTTTGACTAATTAATTTATTTGGGCGATTTTTCGATAGCGGCGATGAGGCGATCTGTCTCGCTGCGGTGTTCGTGCACAAACCGAACCATCCAGAAACGCACGAAACGCCCCATTGAGTAACGCAAGAACAATGCGGTTCCGGCAATTACCAGCACTAGTCCGAGCAGACTGCCAGTAGCGATTGCGGCAACTTGATCAGCAGTATTAGTGGTGCCACTTGCAGTGACTCCGCCTATGACACCAAGTCCAACACCAACAACCAACATGATGGCCCCGACTAATAACAGCCAACGTTCGGTATCGCCTTTTGCGCCACGCAATTTCAGTTCGGCGATTTCTTGGGTGAATTGGTTAATTCGATCTTCGTTCATCTGAGCTCCTGATCTGTAGTGATTGGGTTATTCGTCTGCTTCCTTGGTACCAAGGTAGGCGCTAGAAAGAGTCGCCTCGTCCACTTCGCGGGCATTGCCAGCAAACCGAACCCGACCGTGAGACATCACGACCGCCGTGTCGGCGATTCCGAGCACCGTGCGGGCAAATTGCTCGACGACCAACACTGATACGCCTTCGGCGGCGATCACCTTGACCTGTTCATAGAGATCAGCGACCACGAGAGGCGCGAGTCCCATTGACATCTCATCCAACATCAACAAGACAGGCTCTGTGGCAAGACCGCGAGCAAGAGAAAGCATTTGTTGTTGGCCACCAGACAGGGTTCCGGCAAGTTGAGTGCGGCGTTCGGCCAAAATCGGGAAGCGTGCAAAGGCTCGATCTTGAACGACTGAAATGGGAAGCCCTTTTCTGACCGCCATCTGGAGGTTCTCATGGACGGTGAGATTGGGGAAGACACCGCGACCTTCTGGAATAGTGCAGACCCCAAGTCTGGCAAGTTCACTGGCAGCTGCTCCGGTGAGATCAAGACCAGCAATACTGATCGAACCCCTTGTTGGTCGCATCAGAGCACTGGCAACTTTTAGCACTGTGCTCTTGCCTGCACCATTTGGTCCAAGCAGTGCCACGACTTCTCCGCGTTGCACCGTGATATTGACGTCGTGCAAAACAGAGATGGCGTCGTAACTGGCACTGATATTTTTGAGTTCAAGAATTGGCTCATGTGGGGTGGTCATCGCACTGCCCCGAGATATGCGTCAATCACTTCAGGATTATGTTGAATTTGGTCGGGAGTACCGCTGGCAATCACGCTTCCGAGGTTCAGAACATGGATCTGATCACACACACTCATGATCAAACTCATATCGTGCTCGACAAGCAAGACAGTGATGCCCAGTGACTTCAGTTGCCGCAATAGAACGCTGAGTTGCTGCGTTTCGGCGTCATCAAGTCCGGAGGCAGGTTCGTCAAGCAACAACAAACGAGGATGGCTTGCTAGCGCACGCGCAACTTCTAGTAAGCGAGCCGACCCCGTTGGCAATTCTCCGGCAATAATGTCGGCACGGTCGGCAAGCCCAAGAAGCAAGAGTTGCTCATGAGCGACTGCTCGGGGATCATTGACGCCGGCAAGTTCTGCGGCAACCAGAACATTGTCAAAGACAGACAAGGTAGTAAACAGTTCGAGCCTCTGAAACGTGCGACCAATGCCCAATGCACTGCGCTTTTGCGTTGCAATACGGTTGATCTCTATGTCGTCAAGCATGATGACACCACTTGTCGGTTGACGGATTCCGCAGATCACATTGAATAGCGTTGTTTTGCCGGCTCCGTTTGGCCCAATGAGCCCAGTAATGGTGGCTTCTTGAACATCAAGATCAACTCCTGACAAGGCCATCACGCCCCCGAAACGAACAGCAACACTGCGAACTTCAAGAAGGGCAGTCATAGCACTACCTTGATAGCGCGATCAGATTTTGACAATTCTTGGGCAGTGAAAGCAGTGAGCCCTACCAAGTCAGGTGATGATGTACTTGTTGGTTCTGCAGGGGTATGCACTCGCCGAATTGCATTACCAACAACCACAAACAAAATGATGACTGCTAATAGTCTTCCACCAGTAGGTGCAGCATCAAATACATCATCAAAGAATGATGCAACACCCATTCCGACGGCAGCGATTGACAGACACAGCGTACGAGGGCGACCAGAAATAATTGTGAGCATAGGGAGATTTGGCACGATTCCTAAACCCCACACAACGAGGGCAGCAAAAAATCCCCAATGTGAAACAACATCGAGAACTACCAGCAACCAGAGCGTGCCCGCACCACTGAGTGCGATCACGAGTGATAGTGGGTGACGTGTTACGGGGCGAAATGCAGTGGCGATCTGGTGTGATGTTCCGTTTGGATTGCGACCCATGCTCAGGCCAATGAGGCCTGGTGTTACTCGTGTGATATTTGAAATTGACGGAACAATTGAGGCCAGAACTGTATTTAAGCCAAGCAGCATGCCGCCAAAGAATGCGCCACCAATAGAGCCGATGCCTCCGACAATTGCGAGCAACAAAATCGGCAGACTCCGATCAAATGCGTAGTTGTCTGGTGCCACTTTGCCAGCGTCAAGAGCTCCTGCAAGAGATGCAATCGCGGCGCTAATTGCAAACGCCATTGCCTTTGTGCGCACTAAGTTCATCCCCAGTGTTGCCCCCGCCAGCGGTGAATCTTTCATCGCTACAAAGCGGCGCCCCAATGCACTGCGTCGTAGAGCAACGAGCCCCAAGCCAACCACGGCGAATGTTATCGATAGAAAAATTGCTTTTGGTCGGGGCTGTGACAGATGGACGCCAGGAATGCGCAGTGGTGGTACTTCAGCAACACCATTAGCAAAAATTTTGCCTTGATTAAAAACCAAGATGGAAACCAGCAATGCAAACGCTCCGGTAGCGAGAGCCAAATAGATACCTTCAAGTCGTAAGGCAGGCAATGCAACGAGCGCTCCAATTGATGCCACGATTAAAACAACGGCGATCAGCGACAGCACGTTTCCGTCCCCGGGCATTTTGGACATAAGCACTGCACCGATGCCGGCAAATGTGAGCGGAGCAAGCGACACTAAACCGGCGTAACCCGTGAGTGGGACAAGACTCACAACAGCAAGAGCCATGATGAGCGCTTGTATCATGTAAATGGTGTTTGATCGAGTCAACATTCCGGTCACGGCAACCGAACCGATGATCAAAACTACTACTCCTAAAATTGCGGTGTTCCATTGTGGAATTACCGATCGTTCGCGCACTCGTGCCGCACCAGCGCGCAACTTTGCCTGGGGCAACAACATCAATAAAATAAAAAGAAAAATAGTTGGTGTGGCTTGTCGCAAACCAGATGTAGAAAAGCCACCGATTGTTTCGGGGAACCACGATTGTCCCTGTCCCCACAATAAGTATGCTTCACTTAAACCCAGAGCCATCGCCCCCAAAAAAGTAAGAGGCAAACTCTTGAGCCTCCCAAAAATCGCGGCGGCGTATGCGTTGATGACAAGCAAGGTAAGCGGCACGATGTTGAGTTGAACCTCGGCTGCTAATAAAACACCAGCGAGTCCAGCCAACGACGCGCCAAGCGCCCAAGAGGCACTTGCAATACGTGCTGGTCGGGCGCCATTTAGTTCAGCCAAGTTGCGGTTGTCAACGACGGCACGCATTTGTATTCCGAGCCGAGTGCCATAGAGCAAGACGCGAAGACCTAGCGCCACTGCTACTGCTGCAATGAGTGCGATAATCTTGTTCCAGCCAACATTGACGCCGACGACACTGACGTTGTTTCCTTCAAAGAAACCACGAAATGGTTGACGGTTTTCTGGAGGCCACACCCATGCAGCGACGCCAATAAACGCAGCCATTAATGCAACAGTCGCTGTAAGTCGAGTGACCTCGGTTGCTTGGGCAAGGCCACGAAGAGCGACTCGGTCGATAGCAAGACCAAGTACAGGACACAAAACACCCAATATCGCTATGAGAGCCGCTGGGGCAGGCCATCCCCATTCAAAGCGCACTTGCCAATAGCAGAACGCCGCAATCATTCCGATGGCCCCGTGGGCGATATTGAAAACCCCTGATGTCACATATGTGACGACGAGTCCACTAGACGCGAGTGCATAAATTGCACCCGTCGTAAGACCAATGACTGTGTATGCGACGAGTTGTTGCATGTTTCTCTCTGCCGCTCGCGCGCGCTAAGACTTTAGTTCGGTCGACTCTTGTCAATGCCAGGTGCTGCGTCTCCGTATACGCCTGTCAGATTGGCAACACCGTCTTCGTCACAGTGCCATCCATTGCCATTGTCGTCAGCACTACCAAGCACAGGGAATAAGCGTGTCCACTTGCCCCCTTGCAATTGCATCAGAGTTCCGCATTTAGGCGGAGTATCTCCGCTTGGATTTGTCTCTGTGTGCAATCCGCCAGCGTTCCAAGATGTGATCTTCTTGGCTTGGGCAAGCACGCACTCGCGTTCGATCACACCATTGTTGGTCTTGAGACACTCATTTACTGATTGAGCAAACATCAGGTATGCAGAGAATGTCTGCAGGCCAAGACCAGCGATCTTGCCGCTTGGGTTGTGTTTCTTCATGATTGACAAGTAATCACTCATCGCTGGAAAATTCTCGCTCTCTTCAAAAGGTGAGTACACGGTTCGGGCAATGAGACCGTCAGACATTGGTCCGAGATTTTCAATCGAAGAGTCGTAGAAGTTTGCTTCGTTGAAAATAACGTTTGGCTTGTAGCCAATTTCCTGCATGGCCTTGAGCAAAGGAATAATATTTGAAGGTGATCCGACGAAAGACATTGCAGTGATTGCCTTGTCCTTGAGTTTTTGGGCAAACGGTGTCCATGATGCTTCGCCTGCTGAGTTGTACTCAATGATGTCTATCGAATCAAAGCCACCAACTATTTCCATAGTTTCTTTGAGACTTTTAGCAACGTTCAAAGTAGTTTCGAAGTTTCCGGTGAGGATTGCTGTTTTCTTGATGTCTTGGACATGATTCTTCTTGAGATACAACAACCAACTTGTTGGTTTCACCTGTGCAGGATTGGGGATGGGTTGAATTTTCCCGTTTGATCCGGCTTTGGCAGATGTCACTGTGTACGCAGCGAAGTCAATCATCTTGCATTCATGAAAACGAGGGAACTCTTGATTGTCAAACACCAATCCACCACCGACCATTGCAAATGCGCTCGCACAAATCTTCTCAATTGCCGCAGGCACCTGAAACAAAGCAGCATCTACTATGACTAGTTCGAGCGGAACTCCTTGGATGCCACCTTGTTCGTTGCACCAGCCGATAAAGCCCTTGGCCGAATCTTCAAGTTCGATGTCAAGACCCGGGGTAATGGTGAAGCCTTTGTCAGTTGCCGACACGACTTTGAGCGTTGGCCCGCCATTTTGAGTGGGATCAACTGTCGCGGTGCCTTTTCCGCACGGGCTATCCATTGTGCCGAATTTCACCTGACCAGCAGCATCGGCTGCTGTCGTTTCGACGGCTGCGCTATCAGTCGGCGCACTATCAATAGGCGTACCATCGCTCCCACTTGCCGAGCACGCACTGAGCGCGACCAATGTAACCACTCCAGCAATTCCAAGAATCCGACGCATGTTGCCCCCTTGTTGAAAACTTCTACTTGAAAATGTATCAGTTTCTGACACCTCGTTAGAAACTTGGCGTGTGCTAAAAATAAGCGTGACATCAGCCGTAACACCCCCAGTAATTGGCACGGTGGCCCCAGACGGCTCTTTGATGGCGCCGCTGCGCCTGTTTTATCCCTATGACCGCACCGTGGGTTCTACAGTTGGTCGGTTTTTGACTTCGCTTGCCAACAAAAAAATTGAAGGAACCCGAGGGCTTGACGGGATCGTGCATGTTCCGCCCGCCGAGTTCGATCCGGCCACCGGAGCACCACTCACTGAGTGGGTTGTGGTTGGTAATGCCGGAGAAGTACTGACATGGAGCTGGCAACCAGAGCCATTTGCTGACAACACACTGCAACAACCATTCGCCTGGGCACTGATTCGTCTTGACGGCGCTGACACGCCGATGTTGCACGCAGTTCGTGTCGGCTCCGAGAAAGACATGGCAAGTGGTATGCGGGTGCGAGCAGTATGGGCCGACGAACCAACGCCATCCATCACGACAATCATGTGTTTTGAACCGGAGCATGGTCATGGCTGACGACATCCTGCGCATTCGCACACCTATCGGAATTGATTACACATGGTCATCTGGTCCTGGATCTGTGGGGTACATGCGAGGTCTCGAGAACGGCAAGTTGTTGGGTCGTCGTTGTCCTGTGTGCGAACTTGTCTACTTTCCGCCACGCAACGGCGTTTGTCCGAGGTGCGGAGTATTGCTTGCTGACGAAGTTGAAGTAGGACCACGTGGAACCATCACTACCTTTTGCGTTGTGAATGTTCCGTTTCTTGGACAGACAATCAAGATCCCATATGTTGCGGCAACGATTCTTCTTGATGGCGCCGATATCGGCATGCAACATCTGATTCAAGAATGCGAAGCTGCCGATGTCCGCATGGGAATGCGTGTTGAACCGGTGTGGCGAGATAAGTCCCTATGGACCCCGTCGCTTGAAAACATCATGTACTACAAGCCCAGTGACGAACCAGATGCGGACTTCGATGTATACGCGAGGCATTTGTAATGCGTGACGTTGCAATTGTCGCATATATAGAAGGACAAAATACGGCGGCCACATCTCAGACGCCCGTAGAAATGATTGTTCCGGTGATACATGAAATACTGAAGCGCGCCAATGTAGAGCGCAGTGATATTGACTTTTGGTGTCACGGAAGTTGTGACTACATGACAGGCCAGCCATTTAGTTTTGTATCCGCTGTCGATGCGCTCGGTGCATGGCCGCCAATTATGGAAAGTCATGTAGAAATGGATGGCGCGTGGGCTTTGTACGAAGCGTGGGTCAAGATTCAAACCGGTGAAGCCGAAACCGCGCTTGTGTTTGGTAACGGCAAATCATCTGCAGGTGACATGAATCGTGCGCTGACGTTGCAACTTGATCCGTATGTTGTGGCTCCGTTGTGGCCCGGATTCCGCGCCCTTGAGGCAATGGGTGCACGCGCAGCCATTGAGGCAGGAACAGTGACAGAGCGCCAAATGGCCGAAGTCGTGTCGCGTAGTTTGCGAGATGCATCTGACAATCCCAATGTTTTGGCCTACGGATACCGCGACCCTGATGAGTTGCTTGACGAACCAATGACTGCGAATCCTTTGCGTGCTCATGATTGTCCAGCAATGGCAGACGGGGTATCCGCGATGATCATGACTACTGCAGACAGAGCACTAGAGATGTGTGATCGCCCTGCTTGGATTCGTGGCATTGATCATCGGATTGATTTTCAAAACCTTGGATTACGAGATCTCGGTCGAAGCAATTCAGCAGCGCTTGCCGCGTTTCATGCCGGCGTGACCAAGGACAAAGTCGATGTTGCTGAACTTCACGCCACGCATAGCCATCACGAAGTCATCTTGGCGCAATCAATGGGTATAGATCGCTCAACTACACGCATGATGCCAAGTGGTGGAGCATTAGTGGCTAACCCACTAATGGCTGCCGGACTCGCGCGCTTTGGTCAAGCTGCTAGACAAATCTTTAAGGGCAATGCCGATCGTGCTGTTGCTCACGCAGCTCAAGGCGCTTGTCTACAACAAAACATCGTCGCAGTGCTGGAAGGTAACTGATGGCTCTTAATCGTTGTGCTGTTGTTGGTGTTGGTCAAACGAATCACACCTCGTGTCGTGCCGATGTCAGCATTGCTGGCCTCGTTCGTGAAGCAGTTGATCGCGCCTTGCTTGACGCCAACATGACACTTGCCGACATTGACGCCATCGTGATTGGAAAAGCACCGGACATGCTCGAAGGCATAATGATGCCAGAACTATGGCTAACAGATTCGTTGGCAGCAAGTGGCAAGCCATTGTTCAGGGTGCATACCGCTGGCAGCGTAGGTGGGTCTACAGCAATCGTTGCTGCTCAACACGTGATGTCAGGATTGCACAAACGAGTTCTGACTATCGCTTTTGAAAAGCAAAGCGACGGCAATGCCATGTGGGCGCTTTCGGTTCCGCTTCCGTTCAGCATGCCGGTGCATGCTGGTGCTGGCGGATATTTTTCACCGATTATTCGCAGTTATATTCGCCGCTCCGGATCACCCAGCCATATCGGAGCAATGGTGGCTGTTAAAGATCGCTCCAACGCCCTCAAAAACCCTTATGCACATCTTCATGAAGACCACTGGACTCTTGAAAAAGCAATGGAGTCACCAATGTTGTGGGACCCCATCCGTTTTGTTGAGACCTGTCCGTCAAGTGATGGAGCAATCGCGTTGGTATTGGCCAGCGAAGACGTCGCAGACAAGATGCCTGGCAAGAAAGCATGGGTTCACAGCACAGCAATGCGCAGTGAACCAACAATGTTTGCTGGACGCAATCAAGTCAGTCCGCGTGCCGGCGAAATGTGTGCAGAAGATGTTTTTCGCAAGGCCGGTATCACAAACCCACTCAAAGAAATAGACGTAGTTGAAATGTATGTGCCGTTCAGTTGGTTTGAGCCAATGTGGCTTGAAAACATAGGTTTTGCTCCAAAAGATCAAGGATGGCGATTTGTTGAAGACGGAGTCACCGAGATGACGGGCAAGTTACCTGTCAATGCTTCTGGGGGGGTGTTGTCTTCAAATCCAATTGGTGCATCCGGAATGTTGCGTTTTGGTGAAGCAGCACTTCAGGTGATGGGCAAAGCGGGGGAGCATCAAATCGAGGGGGCCCGCACTGCACTTGGCCACGCCTACGGCGGCGGTTCGCAATTCTTTGCAATGTGGGTCGTTGGATCAGAAAAAAACTAGCTAGCTAAAAAACTCGACAACAGTGCAGATAGTTCTAATGGGGTATCGCCCTGCACGCTGTGTCCAGCCTCTTGCACATGTTCAACCCGAGTATGCGGTGCTCGTCTGAGCAGCTCGACTTCGTCTTCGTCGCTCACTACGCTTTGTGGACGCATCCCGCGTACAAACATCAAAGGATTTTTATAGGCATCAAAGACATCCCACAATGTTGAGGTGTCTGGTCTTTTTAGTTCTCCCTCAATCTGAGGCAATGGTGGTGCATCATCGCGTCGATACCGCCATACCCAAGAACCGTCGGCGATCTGCAGCGCATTATGCAAGATGCCGCGCCGCATCGAACTCATTGTCCTGGTCGGGTTGAATTGCATTGTTCGTTCTAACAATTCTTCAAAAGAAGGAAACGTCGCTGGACCGTTAACAAAGTCTGTGATTGCTTTTGTTTTTTCTTGATTGACTCCTGGCGTGACATCGACCAACACCATTTTTTTTACTAATTCGAAATTATCTCGGGCCAGTGCCAACGTGGTCAGTCCGCCCAATGACATGCCAACAACCATTCGAACTTGCGGTGCAAGTGCACGGATGACCGCAGCAATGTCAGCAGCATTCTGGGCCAACGGCATCGCCGAGGCATCGTAAGCGCCCGCACTATCGCTGTGTCCATGACCGGGTAGATCGATACACACCAATGGCACACCCATTGCCAGAGCCACCGTGTCCCATGTGTGGGCATTTTGGGCGCCCCCATGCAAGAACACAATCTGTGGTGATTCGGTTCCCCAGACCAATGCCGATAGCCATCGCCCTAGGGCCACCTTTGTATTTTCCCGTCGCACCACGGGCGGATTGGCATAAGAAATACCGTATTCCGAAGCATTCTCATGAAACATTCCAAATTCGTCATATTGCAGGCGTTTTGTCATGGCATGAGCGTAGTTTGCCCGATAGACAAGGGCGCATGGAAAGTGACCATATATACATTCGCGGGCTTCGAGTCATGGGTCTCATTGGGGTTCTTCCAGCTGAGCGGCTAGCGCCACAGCCTTTGCAAATTGACGTGGATCTCGAAGTAGATCTTGTTCTGCCCGGCGTGACGGATGATCTCAATGACACCGCCAACTACGGCGCCATTGCGGATGCCATTGCGGTGCTAGTGCGAGCATCAAGTGACATTTTGTTAGAACGACTCATCGCCCGCATCGCCGATTGCGTATTGAGCTTTAATCATGTTTTGGTTGCTCATGTCACTCTTACAAAATTGCATCCACCGATTGACGAAGACATTGACTCAACAGCCATTTCTATTAGTCGCTCTAGGCAAGCGACTGACAGCGCCACTCGCCATCGTGCCATCGTGGCGCTCGGTACAAACATGGGAGATCGTGTTGGGCATCTGCGCTTTGCTCTTGATCATATTCCACACGTTGTGGCGTCGTCACAAGTATTTGAAACCGATCCAGTTGGCGGCCCCCAGAATCAAGATGCGTATCTCAATATGGTGATCGAGATTGACACCATGCTTGACCCTTATGCATTGTTGCGCCTGCTCAACAATATCGAGGCTCAATCAAATCGTGAACGCATAGTTCGCTGGGGACCACGTACCCTTGATCTTGATATTTTGTTCTACGACAACATCAGCATTGATGATGAGACTCTCACTATTCCGCATCCGCGGCTACGCGAACGACGTTTTGTGTTGCAGCCATTAAGTGAAATTGCGCCTGACCTTTGTCCGGCAGAATGGAACACGACTGTTCCCGCAGGTGTCGTACATGCGCGTGGATTATTGCGCAATCTGATCTCGACAACAGAGCACTAACTCCAAATATGAATATCGCACTGCTTGTCCCTGCGCTCAATGAGGCAAGCGCTATCGCACGCACGACAACAGTCATGCGACAAGCACTTGATGCCGGAATCGTAAAGCAAGCAGTTGTCCTTGATTCTGGGAGCACCGACCAGACAGCGCTAATAGCCAAACAACATGGAATTGATGTTCTTGAAACTGCGAACATGTACCCAGAACTTGGTGAGATTTTAGGCAAGGGAGATTCGCTCTGGCGTGGGGTTGCCACAATCCAAGCCGATTCGTACGTCTTTCTTGATGCTGATCTAGGCAACATCTCCCTGCATCATGTTGAGCAACTCGTCTCTCCGTTACGCGATTCGACCACAATGTTTGTGAAGTCATCCTTTCATCGCATCGACGAAGAAGGGAGACCGCGTGCTATTCCGGCTGGACGCATCAGCGAAGAAGTGGGTCGGCCACTTTTGGAGATGGTTGATCCCTGGTTAGTGGCTCTGCCCCAACCACTTAGTGGGCAAATTGCGATACGCGCAGAACTTGTTCGGTCGTTACAACTCGTTACCGGCTACGGAATAGAGATTGCAATGTTGATTGATATTTGGAATGCAGTCGGACAACACGCCATTGCTACTCCCGACCTAGGTGACATCAATAATCGCTGGAAGTCAAGCAGCGCACTAGATGATGTGCGAGACCATGTACTCGCTGGCGCAACATTGTGTGGCGTGACATTGCCAGAGTGGGGAAACATCTCTCATCCAAATGTAAAAAGACGAGCGCTGCTGACCTAAGCCATGTACTCGCTAGCGAGTTAATTCAAGATATTAAGCAGATCGAAGGTCTGCCAATACTTTGTTCCACCGTACTGGGTCAGTTTTGTAGGGTGCGTAAAAACTGATTCGCTGAATCACGTCTCCGTATCGTCGATGAAGTTCGGGAGCAATGTGTTCTGGTTCTCCGACAACCGCAAAAGTGTTGAGGATCTCATCTGTGATGCAGTTACCCATCTCCACCCACTTACCTTGCTTGGACAAGCCATTGAGTTCGTCTTGCATCTCGCCCCATCCGTGCAGTTCAAGAACTCCGCGGTATGCCGGAGTTGATCCGTAGAAAGCGATCTGTTGGCGCGTGCCAGCAGATGCGGCTTCAAGTTCTGCTTCTGAATTGCCTGAGACGACAAAACTTGGCCCCATGACTTCGAAGCCTTCCATTGTCTTGCCGGCTTTGGCGCGACCACGGGCGAGAGCGGGGATTGTTACTTCGCGCAAGTATCGCTCGGTGGTGAAACCATGACAGATGAATCCGTCGCAAACTTCTCCTGCAACTTCTGTCATCAGTTCGCCAACACCAGCAAGAAAGATTTTCGGTGTTCCGTGGCCTGCTAGTTCTGCTCGTTCTGGCGCAAAGAAAGGTGTCATCAGGGTGTGGGTATAAAAGTCCCCTTTGAAATTAAGTGGGGTTCCGTTTTCCCAGGTGTCCCAGATGGCACGAATCGCCAGAATCATCTCGCGCATGCGAGGCGCAGGATGGCTCCATTCCATACTGAAGCGCTTCGTGATGTGTGGCTTGATTTGACTACCGAGTCCCAAAATAAAGCGACCGCCCGAATAAGCTTGAAGGTCCCATCCGATGTTGGCAAGAATCATCGGGTTGCGGGCAAAAGCAACTGCGATTGAAGTTCCCAGTTCAAGGGTTGTTGTGTGTTCGGCCGCCAGCAATAGCGGGAAGAACGGATCATGCGCAGTCTCGGCGGTCCATGCCCCCGTGTAACCGGCTGCTTCTACTTCTTTTGCGCCTTGAGCAACCTTATGTAGGTCTGTCCCAATTCCTCCATCTACTTTCATGTTTCCCCTTGCTTAGATGCGCAGTTAAGGCGCCGTATTTTTAATGTTGTTCTTTTAGAAATTGTTCTACTTCGGCGGCGAGTTCGTCCATCGTGGGCAGTTCACCAGTAAACAAAACCTGAGCGCTGTTGTCATTTGCTGTTTCTGAGTTTGCCCCACGAGCAGCGTCGTAGGCGAGTTCAAGCTGGCGCAACATGTCGGCATGATCGGGATTGCTCAAGACAAGTTGATCAAGGCGCTCACGTTGGATCGCTGCCTCGCGGCGGAGGGGATTGGCGTCAACTGAAATGCCAGCGATGTGGGCGACGGCTTCGACGAGCGTGGCGCCAGCAGCGGGGTAGGCCATCGCGGCAATGTAGTGAGGTACTTGAGCCCATAAGCCAACAACATCTGTTATTCCACGATTGTGGAATTCGTGTTCGAGAATTGCTTCGAGTCCGGCTGGCACATCAACGGAGTTTTTTGCGTACGGCAAAGTTGCTACGAGTTCGGCATTAGGTGACGTGCATGAGAGTCCGACAGGTCGTGTGTGCGGAGCACCAAACGGATATGCACCAAGTCCGATGGCCCGACGAACTCGTAGTTGAACTGCAAGTTCGCTCACGGTGGTAGCAAAATAGTTCCAGGCAGAATCAGGTTCGGGACCGACCAATAAAAGCACATCATGGCCTTGGGCGTCGCGTCCGACGCGGATTTCAGGAGTAGTCCAGATTATTTTTGTATTGACACCTTCGCGCAGTTCCATTGTTGGTCGACGTGCCCGAAAGTCAATGAATGTGTCAGCGTCAAATGTGATGAGTGGCTCTGCACTTAGTTCAGACAACAAAGTTTCCATTGCCGCAGCAGCGGCACCACTGGCATCGATCCAGCCAGACAACATTGTGATCAGGGTTGGTTCGTGCAGTTCGGGCAATTGCCCATTTACTATGAAAGGAAGACCTGATCCGATTGCCATACACTCACAACCTACCGCTATCGTGCCGTCATGGCTGTAGATGTCACCGATGCAACTTTTGAGTCAGAAGTCATGGCTCGATCGCACCAAGTTCCTGTCATCGTTGACCTGTGGGCGCCCTGGTGTGGCCCCTGCAAAACCCTCGGACCGATACTCGAAAAGGCCACCGATGCGACAATGGGTCAAGTGGTGCTTGCCAAAGTAAATGTTGACGAAAACCCGCAGATCTCACAGGCATTTCAGGTGCAGTCAATCCCTGCTGTTTTCATTATGAAAGATGGCAAAGTTTTGGACAGCTTCGTCGGTGCACAACCTGAGCATGTTGTTATGCAAATCGTGCAGAGCCTCTTGCCAGACCCAACGGCGCAAAAAATTCAAGAACTTCTTGATGCTGGTGACGAAAACAGCCTGCGGGATGCGCTGGTGCTCGCGCCCCATCAAGAAGACGTTGTATGTGCGTTGGCCGAGTATTTAGTTCGTCACGGTGGCGCTCAAGAAGCACTGCAATTGTTGCCGCGCTTGCCAGAAACAGAGCGAGTTCGGGGCGTGGCTGCCGCAGCCCGTTTGGCCCTAAATCCGGTGGACGACTTCGATGACACTTTGGTGCGATTGCTTGATTTAGTAAAGGTCGACGAAGTTGCTCGTCAAGAGTTTTTAGATATTTTGCAGACAATGGGTGTCGGTGATCCTCGCACCAGTAAATATCGCAAGTTATTGACTGCACGCCTGTACTAGCCCATTTTCCCGATAGCAGGGCGAGTCGCCCACATCAAAGTGATGAACAATGGCCCGATACCGCGTCTTGGCCAAGAGTTCTTTGACAAATGCGTGGCGTGGTGCAAATGGCGTGGTTTCATGCGCATCGGTGTCTGGGTTACATCCGCAGTGGCGGTGTGCATTGGTGGCTGGTGGTTAGTGCAATCACCTAGCCCGCCAATCGAGACAACATTTGCCAGAGCGACAACAACAACTTTTATAAGTGCCATGACGCCATTTGTTGTTGCAACTACAAATGGCGTCGTGGTTGTTCATGTTGCTGGGGCGGTTCGCTCGCCAGGAGTCGTAATCTTGCGTGCACCTGCGCGGGCAAACGATGCTCTCATCGCCGTTGGTGGAGCATTGCGCACTGCTGACCTAAATGCGGTGAACTTGGCTCTTGTTCTTTTGGACGGAGAACAACTATTTATCCCCACGCGGGGAGTGCGACTAAGTACAACTTCTGTTCCGGTCGGACGCGTTACCAAGGGTCCACCAGCACAATCACCTCAACCTGGGGTGCCAACTATTGATGCAATTGTTAATCTCAATTCGGCAACCGCACAACAACTTGAAGCCCTGCCAGGAGTTGGTCCGTCGACGGCCAAGGCGATCGTGTCGTATCGGTCTGCGCATGGTCCGTTCGCAACAGTTGACGGTTTGCTTGATGTACGCGGAATTGGACCAGCCAAATTAGATGCGATGCGCGCTCAATTGCGGGTGTAACTACAGTGCGCCTAGTAGCACGGCGCCAAGCGCTAGAGCCCCGATTGCACCTGCGCAGATGCCCACAGAAAGAAGGGCAAATTCTTTCGACCATTCTCGCCACCCAACAAGTGCCCGACCAGAAACGCGCAAAGCCGCAAGTTGACCAAGTATCCACCACAGACCAGTGCTTGCAACTAGAGATATCGCGAACAACGCATTGCCATCAGCGGCAGGAACACCAAGTATCGGAAGCGTTGGAAGCGCTGTCACGGTGAGAACAAAACCAACAATACCTCCAGTTGCGCCACCCACAATCACTCGCACAAGCCAACCTGCAAGTAGCATCGCCCCCGCAACACCAACGCCAACGAAACCACCTCGTCGGCGAACTGCGCGTCGTGTTGCTACAACGCCACCCGGAACAAGGCGACGCGGCTGGCGAGTTGTCGATGAACCTGATTCGCTGGGCACACACCGATGGTACGAGGCTAAGCAGGGTCTACTGCGTCATTTGAGCAACAGCGAGATTAATCGGAGCCTCGTGGTAGTTGCAGTCGTATTCTGGGCGGCTATTTATTGGGGCACCAAATTGCCACACAGTGTCGATTGGGCCATGATGATGGGCAGACCTGCCATACGCCTTGGTCTAATCGCATGTGCTTGCTATACGTGGTGGAGGCAACGATGGGCAATCGTGATTGCTCTTGTTGTGGTGTGCGGTGCAGGCTCTGGCCTCGCTGCATGGTCAACACCTCGTATCGATACAGGTCCATGTAGTGGTAGCGCAACGCTGATCACTGATCCCGTGTATCAACATGGAGGAGCTGACGTGGTGCTGCGACTCGATGGCGTTCGGTATCGCGCGACTGCTACTGGTCTTGCGGGCAGGCGACTAATGACGCGTCTCAGCGGACAGCGTCTTCAAGTGGTGGCAACCTGTCGAAATATTACGACACGGTCTGCTTCGTATGAACGGCCACGACATGTGGTGGGGGCCATGACCGTGACATCTGCCTCTGAGAATTTTGCTGAAGGTTCTGTGTTGATTTATTCCGCCAACAGACTTCGCGACACTTTGTCGCGCGGTTCGCGCACTCTCAATGAGTCGGATCGGAGATTATTTTTAGGGTTGGTCATTGGCGACGATCGTTCTCAGCCGCGATCAATGGTGACAGATTTTCGAGCCAGCGGACTTTCGCATCTGACTGCAGTGAGCGGACAAAATGTCTCGTATCTCTTGGCCGTTGCCGGAGTTTTTCTTGCTCGGCGCAAGCCGCCAATGCGCCTAGCGCTAACACTGACATTGTTGGGTTGGTTTGTAGTGCTGACTCGAGCAGAGCCATCTGTTTTGCGCGCAGTGATGATGGCTGCTGCATACAGTGTCACTTTTATGTGGGGCATCACTGCAGCACCGCGGCGAGTATTGCCTTGCGCTGTCGTCGCGCTGCTTCTAATTGATCCAATGTTGGCTCGCAGTGTGGGTTTCGCATTGTCCGTTGGCGCAACAGCAGGACTCACATGGTGGGCGGCACCGCTCACCAGGCTGGTTGGCCCATCAATAGTGTCACGAACATTGTCGACAACGATGGCCGCTCAACTTGGCACGGCACCGATTGCGCTGATGGTCTTTCATCGGTTTCCGGTGATTTCGATGATCGCCAACCCACTTGCCGTGCCGATTGCCGGGATGGTGATGTTGGCAGGTATTCCCTGTGCTTTGCTCAGCGCCTTCGTCCCTGATGCACTCGCGACGTTGATCATGTTGCCACTGGCAATCGCAGTGCGCGCGGTGTGGTGGATCGCACATTTATCGTCACTTCAAGGGCCCACGGGTACAGCAAACTTCATTGGATGGCTCGTTGTCGGGCTTATAGTCGTCGCGCGGATGTTCTATGTAGCGAAGCGACGCAGCGATATGGCAGGGTAGACCCATGGGAGTTTTTTTGATCTCGGGCGATGAGTCTTTGATTAGTCAAGAACTGTCCACGCTCGTCAATCAACTTGTCGGAGAAGACGACCGCATGTTGATCGTCGAAGAGTTTGATGCATCTGACTCGGGGCTATCTATTGCCGCAGTAGCCGACGCGCTTGGCACATTGTCAATGTTTTCTGATCGGCGCATCGTGGTGGTGCGCAATGTGCAGCAACTAGACGCCAGTTCACTCGCGATTTTTGCTCAGGGACTGCTTTCTAAAGTTGATTCCTCCGAAGTCGTCATCACCACCACGGGGCGAGTCCTCAAAGTTCTTGACGATGTCCTCAAAGAATTGGGGGTCACAAAAGTTGGTGCGTCAGCCGGCGGCAGTGCCCGAGAACGTCAGAATTGGGTGGAGTCACACCTTGTACAGGCCGGAGTGAATTGTGCACCCGATGCAGTGCGATTGATTTTGAATTGGTTTGGCAACGACGCAAGTCGCCTCGCTGGATTAATCGGCACTCTCAACTCGGCATACGGTGTCGGCACAAAGTTGTCGCGTGATGACGTCGAAGTTTTTCTTGGCCAAGCCGGAGCAGTGCCGCTATGGGATCTCACCGACGCCATCGACGCCGGCAACACTGCATTGGCACTGACTACACTGCATCGGTTTTTGGGCCCAGACACTCACCCGTTGCAAGTTTTGTCAATGCTGGCTAATCGTTATTCCCAGATGATGCGTTTTGATGCCCACGAAATACGCAGCGCTGCAGACGCTGCACAATTGCTTGGCATTAAAGATTACCCCGCTCAAAAACTGCTTGAGCAATTTAGAATTCTGGGAGGAGACGGAGTAGCGCAAGCGTTGTCGTTACTCGCTGCAGCAGACATCGACCTTCGCGGAGCAAAAGACTGGGAGCCAGAACTTGTGATGGAAGTGTTGATTGCGCGGTTGTCGCGACTAGGTGGGTCTCGTTACAAAGAGAAAAAAACGGTCAGCCGACGGCGTTGATGCGACGCATCAGGCGGCTTTTGCGACGCGCTGCTTGATTCTTGTGAATGATTCCCTTGGCGGCAGCCATGTCGAGTCTCTTCACTGCAAGACGAAGGTCTTCGGCGCTCGTCTCAGTGCCAGCGGTAACGATGGCGTTCTTGACTCGTGTGCGCAATTCGCTCTTGACTGCCTTGTTGCGGTCAGCACTTTTGGCGTTTGTCAGGATTCGCTTTTTTTGACTTTTAATATTTGCCACGGGTGAAAAGGCTAGCGGTGAACACCCCCTTCTCCCAACTAGGTGGCAGTAGCATTGTGGGAGCCCATGGAACTCTCTAAAATTCGAAATTTCTCTATTATCGCCCACATCGACCACGGGAAATCAACCCTCTCTGACCGAATCCTTGAGCTCACCGGAGCAGTGGACGCCCGTGAGATGCGTGATCAATATCTCGACTCCATGGATCTCGAGCGCGAGCGGGGCATCACCATTAAGGCCCAGAACGTTCGTGTCGACTGGAAAGGGCATGTCTTGCACCTCATCGACACACCTGGCCATGTGGACTTTGGTTACGAAGTAAGTCGGTCTCTAGCGGCGTGCGAAGGCGTGGTGCTTGTCGTTGATGCCGCACAGGGCATCGAGGCGCAAACACTCGCCAACTGCTACTTGGCTCTTGAAAACAATCTTGAGATTGTGGCGGTATTGAACAAGATCGATCTTCCGGCTGCTGACCCTGATCGATATGCCATGGAAATCGAGACAGTGCTCGGAATTCCGGCTGAAGAAATATTGCGTATTTCTGCCAAGACAGGTGATGGTGTCCCAGAACTTCTTGACGCTGTCATCGCACGCATTCCAGCTCCAGTTGGTGATCCAAATGCTCCGCTACAAGCACTCATTTTTGATTCGCAATACGACCAATATAGAGGTGTCGTGTCAAGCGTTCGAGTCATGAATGGTCGCATGAACGCGGGAGTGCGTGTGCAATTTATGCAGACTCGCAATATTCATGAAGCGCTCGAGATTGGCGTTCGTCGACCAGTGCCCACGCCCGTGGCAGAACTCGGTCCAGGCGAAGTTGGCTATCTCATCGCTGGCATCAAAGATGTTGCTCAAGCCCGAAGTGGTGAAACAGTCACAACTGCATTGACCCCAGCAACCGAAGCACTATCGGGATACCACGATCCCAAGCCTATGGTTTTTTGTGGTCTATACCCAATCGACGGCGATGATTTTGAAAACTTGCGTGAGAGTCTTGAAAAACTACGACTCAACGACGCGAGCGTTAGTTACGAACCAGAGTCCTCGGGTGCGTTGGGCTTTGGTTTTCGCTGTGGGTTCCTTGGTTTGTTGCACATGGAGATTGTGAAAGAACGTCTTGAGCGAGAGTTTGACCTGTCACTGATTGCGACAGCACCATCTGTTGCCTATAAAATATTGTGCACCGATGGTGGTGTTGAAATTGTTCATAACCCTGCTGATTTGCCGCCACCGCAAAATATTGCCAGCATCGAAGAGCCATATTTCAGAGTCAACATCATTACTCCAAAGGACTACACCGGAACATTGATGGATCTGTGTCAATCAAAACGCGGAGAAATGCTCAAACTCGAATACCTTTCGCCCGAACGAGTCGAACTTCATTACGCCATTCCACTCGGTGAAGTAGTGATTGACTTCTTTGACCAAATGAAGAGTCGTACGCAAGGGTACGCCAGTCTTGACTACGAACTTGATGGCTATCGCCCCTCAGACCTAGTGCGAGTTGATCTCTTGCTCAACGGATTACCGGCTGATGCATTCAGCACAATCGTGCATCGTGATAAGGCTTTTGACTACGGAAGAAGAATGTGTGCAAAATTGAAACTACTGATTCCGCGACAAATGTTTGATGTGCCAATTCAGGCAGCAATCGGCGGAAAAGTGTTGGCTCGCGAAACTGTAAAGGCAAAGCGCAAGGACGTTCTTGCAAAGTGTTACGGCGGTGACATCACCCGAAAACGCAAATTGCTCGAAAAACAAAAAGAAGGCAAAAAGAAAATGAAAGCAATCGGTCGGGTAGAAGTACCAGGTGATGTTTTCATCAGTGCGCTGAAGCTTGATGACTGAAAAAATGCCAGAACTAACACGCACACTTTGCTATTCACATTGGACAGCGTTGGTTTTGTGAGATTGGCATGCCTATGACTTCTGTGTGGTGGATCAGGCGCGATTTGCGCCTAGACGATAATGCCGCACTTGGCGCAGCATGTGCAGACGGACCTGTTGTGCCGGTGTTCGTGGTTGATCCGATTTTTTTACGGCATTCAGGCGCACCACGTCTACAGTTTTTATTTCGCACCCTTGAAGAACTAAATACCCGCACTGGTGGAGCATTGGTTATTCGTGTCGGAGATCCAGCAACCGAGATTGTGGCGGTTGCCCAATCAGTCGGAGCTAAATCTGTTTTTGCGCATCGTGATTTTGTGGCGTATGGACAAAGCCGCGACATCAAAGTTGCTGCTGCATTGCAATCAATTGGCGCACATCTTGTGGGAACTGACTCACCGTATGTTGTCGATCCTGGCACTATTCGCAAAGATGATGGCACCCCCGTGCGCGTATTTACACCTTTTTATAAACGCTGGCAGCAAGTATCGTGGCAATCAACACGCTCGTATGTAACACAATGGCTCAACGTCCCAACTCTTAGCGTTGCGCTTCCTGAGATTGCGACAACCTCAACACAGCTTCCCCCTGTTGGTCAAGATGCAGCATGGTCTCGATGGAGCGGGTGGTCCGCGCAACATTTAGGCGAATACAAAGAATCTCGCAATATGCCAGGAGTCGATGGCACATCAATGATGTCACCGTACTTGCGTTTTGGAGTGGTGCATCCTCGACAATTAATCAGCGATCTACCTGGTCATTCTGGTGCAGATGTTTTTCGGAGTGAAATCGCATGGCGAGAGTTCTATGCCGACGTGCTGTTTCATCGACCAGACTCGATGCGGAAAAATCTGCAAACAAAAATGGATGTTTTGCCCGTTGACACAGATGCGGCAGCGCAACAACGTTTTGTGGCCTGGAGTGAGGCACGAACGGGTTATCCCATTATTGACGCTGGCATCAGACAAATGCTGGCAACCGGCTGGATGCACAATCGCGTCCGCATGATCGTGGCAAGTTTCTTAGTTAAAGACCTCCACGTCCCGTGGCAATGGGGTGCTCGATTTTTTATGAAACATCTTGTAGATGGTGACATTGCATCAAACAATCACGGCTGGCAGTGGACTGCCGGAACAGGCACGGATGCTTCGCCATATTTTCGGGTCTTTAATCCGTTTGGTCAAAGCGCCAAGTTCGATCCGACTGGCGACTACTTGCGCCACTGGATCCCTGAGATATCAGATCTCGATGACGAACACGTTCATGCGCCATGGACACTTGGGCTGTTGGCTCCTGCTAATTATCCAGCCCCAATGGTGGACCACGCTGCAGAGCGAGAAGAAGCATTGGCAAGGTATAAGGCCGTGTCGGGCAAGTAACCTATTTGCGATGCTCGACGAACGGAAATCCAACATTTTGCGCGCCGTCGTGCAGGAATACATCTCGACTGGTCAACCCGTCGGGTCCTCTCATGTAGCTGAGCTGGCCGGCGTAAGAGTGTCGTCGGCCACCGTGCGAAACGAGATGGTCTTGCTCGAACAAGAGGGCTACTTGGCCCAACCACACACCTCGGCTGGAAGAATTCCGACCGACAAGGGATACCGCTTGTTTGTTGATTCGCTCACCACCAAAGAAACTCTCGATAGAGCGAGTTTTCAGCAGGTTGGTGAGTTCTTTAACACGGCGCACGGACGCTTAGAAGAATTGCTTCGCCACACCAGCACATTGTTAGCAGATATCACGCACCAGACATCTCTTGTCGTGGGTCCCAAAATCGAGTCAAAGATTATTCGACATGCGCAAGTGGTGCGACTGTCAGCTCGCAATGCCACTGTGGTTGTCGTTATGTCAAATGGATCAGTTGAAAGTGAAACTATTCTTCTGGCAGACGAAATCCAAGACTCGCATCTTGCTACGGCAAGTGAACACTTGCAATCACGACTTGTCAACACACCAATAAGTAGTGTGTCGGCTATTCCGCTCACCAACGATTCATTCACCGACATTGTGTGCTCGTCTGCGATCAACGCGCTTAGTCGTCACCGCGAAGACGAAACGGTGTTTGTCGGGGGTGCTGCATCACTCGCACAGTCATTTGATGCCACAGAAGTGCTACGCACAGTTTTATACACGCTTGAGCAACAATATGTTGTCGTGTCTCTCGTGCAAGACATCCTTAATCGAGGTTTAACAGTCGCCATTGGGGCAGAGCATGGCGTTCAGCAACTAATGACATGTTCTGTGGTCGTGGCCCCAGTGATTGCCGACGGAGAAGTTCTCGGAAGCATTGGCGTGTTGGGCCCAACGCGCATGAATTACCCCCAAGCACTAGCAACGGTAGAAGTCGTAAGTGACCAACTCGGTCGTCGACTTGCCAGAGGATAAAAAACATGCCGACAGATTTTTACCAATTGCTCCAAGTCGATCGTGGAGCCGATCAAGACGCCCTTAAAAAGGCATACCGCAAAAGAGCCCGAGAACTGCATCCAGACTCCAACCCCAATGACCCTGCAGCAGAAGAGCAATTCAAAGAAGTCAGTCGCGCCTATGAGGTCTTAAGCGACCCCGAAACACGCTCACGTTACGACCGTTTTGGCGAACAAGGAATCAGTGGAGCAACATCGAGTGGTGATCAGTTTGGTGGCGGACTCGGAGACATTTTTGAAGCATTTTTTAGTGGATCACAATTCGGCGGACAAAGTCGCGGGCGTTCTGGCCCACCGCGAGGACAAGATCTAGAAATCACCGTAGATGTACAACTAGAACAAGTGGTGTCTGGTGCAACAATCCCCGTTGATGTTCGTACTGCAATTGTTTGTAGTGACTGCGGAGGTTCTGGTGCGGGGTCTGGAACCCAACCCGTGACGTGTTCTGACTGCAATGGTTCAGGGCAGTTGCGTCAGCGACGCAACAGCCTGCTTGGCCAGATGATCACCACTTCGGCGTGTGGTCGTTGCTCTGGTTTTGGTCAAGTTGTAATGACCCCGTGTGCAGCATGCAAGGCTGACGGCCGAGTCATCACCACTGCCACATACACCATCGATGTTCCAGCAGGTGTCGACACCGGAACAACTTTGCGCTTGACAGCACGCGGAGCGGTTGGTCCACGTGGTGGTGACGCTGGCGATCTGTATGTACATATTCGGGTCGCAACTCACGCACAATTTGATCGTGAAGGTGACGACATTGTAGCGGCCGTTGATATCAGTGTTGCGCAAGCAACTCTTGGCACACACAAAGTGCTGCACACGTTTGACGGCGACATCGATTTAGTTGTCCCTGCTGGCACCCAACATGCACAAGAGTTTGTTTCGCGAGGCAAGGGTGTCCCTCATCTACAGGGTCGTGGTCGCGGAAACCTTGTCGTTCGAATTTTTATCAATATTCCAGTAGATCTCAGTGACAAAGAAGAAGAATTATTCCGCCAACTTGCGGAACTGCGTGGCGAAGCAGTTGCTTCTCAAGACAAGAGTCTCTTTTCTAAAATTAAATCGGCATTTTCGTGACACCGTTGCTGCGCGCATCCGCAGCGCATGTCTTTGTTGCAGACATTGGAGCGCCGTCTCTTGATCACATAGATCAACATCACCTCTCTCGCGTATTGCGTTTGCGTGACAACGAAATCGTGACGGCAAGTGACGGACAAGGTCAATGGCGAACATGCCGCTTTTCAAAAAATGAGATCACTCCAGAGTCAGAAGTTGTTAGCGTGCCTGCTCCTGCACGTCGACTAGCGGTGGCAATTGTTCCGATAAAAGGTGATCGCACAGAGTCTGCAGTAGAAAAATTAGTTGAACTCGGAATCCACGAGATAATTATTCTTTTGGCAACCGACCATGGCGTGGTGCGCTGGGATGCTCAACGTCGGGTGCATCACCTCGAGCGGCTACAACGCGTTGCTCGTGGTGCGGCGATGCAGAGTCGGCGAGTGTGGTTGCCCATATTGACTGGCCCCACGCTGTTGGCCGATGTTTTGTTGCGGCCAGGAGCAGCAGTGGCCGAGCCTGGGGGCCGCAGTATTGATGACCGTGACCACATCATTGTGATCGGGCCAGAAGGCGGATTCTCGGCGGCTGAATTGGCACTGGCATCGACGACGGTGTCGCTAGGCGACCAGATATTGCGCGCCGACACGGCGGCGGCGGCGGCTGCCACCCTGATGGTCGCACACGGCGAGCGCTAAACCGACCACACTGTGTAGTGACATGGCTGCACTATCTGACGATGAACTGCTCAAGGATTCCCCCTACACCCTGATGGTGGGTGACCGCCTACGCCGTATCAGGCAACAAAAGCAATGGTCGCTTAGTGACGTTGAGGCCCACAGTGACAGTGAGTTCAAGGCCTCAGTGTTGGGCGCATACGAACGCGGAGAGCGAGCAATTTCTGTTCCGCGACTCGAGCGCTTGGCACGGTTTTACGGCGTGTCAGTTGATCAACTATTGCCTCGTGACCCGCAAGAGCGAGATGGCTCACGGTCAACATCTGCCGCGCCATCCAAGTTGCGCCTCGACGTTGCCAAGTTGTCCACCATGTCTGGCGCGCAGTTCGAAATGTTAGAGCGTTTCTTGCGCATGATTCAGGTACAGCGTCAAGACTTCAATGGCAAGGTCATCACCGTGCGTGCCCACGACACACGAGCCATCGCCGTCATGCTTGACGTTCCGGTCGATCAAGTTGCAGACAAGCTCTCAGATCTCGGTCTAGTCTTTGTCCCCCCTGCATCGTCATAGACATGTCACAACATCACGCTCCTGACAGATTTGGTGTCTACATACATATCCCGTTTTGTCATCATCGATGTGATTATTGCTCGTTTGCGACATGGACAGATCGTCACCATGTCATCGACCAATACATGAATGCACTGGTCGTCGACATCAAGCGCAATGTTGTCGCTGGTATGCCCCCAGTAGACACAGTATTTGTTGGTGGCGGAACCCCCACGCTGGTGCCACCTGAAGCGCTGATGGCTTGTCTGAGCGAGTTGCCACTTGTGCCGGGCGCAGAAGTCACAGTTGAGTGCAATCCTGACGATGTAACCGACGCAATGATGTCTACATATTTTGACGGTGGAGTTAATCGCATCAGCATGGGTGTGCAGTCAATGACGACGCATGTTCTTGCATCGTTAGGGCGCACTCATAATCCAGCCAACGTGCAACGTGCTGTTGAATCGGTGCGGGGTAGCGGCATTCCAGCACTCAATCTCGACTTGATTTATGGAGCAGTTGGCGAAACTCTTGATGACTGGCGCTACACCGTGCAACAAGCCGTCGAACTATCACCGACGCATGTGTCGGCGTATGGTCTCACTGTTGAACCTGGCACACCATTGGCACTCGAACCGCATCGACATCCTGATGACGACGATCAAGCCGACAAGTACATCATTGTTGATGACATTTTGAGAAGCGCCGGGCTGGCCAACTATGAGATTTCCAATTGGGCGATACCTGGCTTTGAATGTCGTCATAACTTGCTGTACTGGCGACAAGGTGACTACACGGGATTTGGATGTGCGGCACATTCACACGCTGATGGCAGACGGTGGTGGAATGTGCGCACGCCAGAGCGATATATCGAAGCAGTTGATGCCAACTCTTCGACAGAAGCTTCGGGCGAGACCCTTGATGCGGTCACGCGCAAACGTGAAGCACTTGAGTTGTCGTTGCGCACTTCGGACGGGGTGCCCATCGGTGCGTTGGACCCCAAAACCCTTGAGGGTCTAGTCGAAGTTGTGGGCGAGCGGATTGTGCTCACCCAACGCGGTCGTTTATTAGGAAACGAAGTGAGCCTGCGGCTCCTGCCCTGAGACAGCTATTGGTGTGATCAGACCATGAAAAGCTCGTGGCTGGTATTGGCTATCTAGCAACCGCAGCCCATACCCAGCAACCCTGAGCAGTAATCCCGCCCGATATGCCCTATGGTGAAGACATCTTCAGAAACAAGGAGTCCTCATGAATCAGTTCTTGTCTAATAAAATCGTCGCCGGCATCGTGGCTCTTGCTCTACTTGTTGGAGTTGGAGTACTCATCTCCTCTGGGGACAGGTCGTCAACAACACGCAATGCTGCCCTTGTTGTGGCAACACCTTGCACGAAGCCTGGTCAAGTCACCAAGGTCTCCAAGCAATCAGTTGTGTGTGCCACTACAAACACAGGATCACTTTGGTATGCCACCATGAAAGCCAAAGGCAAAGCCCAAGCATGTAAATCCCCTGGAGCGATTCGCAAGAAGTCAAAGATTGTCTGGGTCTGTGGTGTTGTCAAAAAGAAAAAACTCTGGCAAGCAACACAACCATTACCTCCTACAGTTGTTGCATCCACAACTGCCATCGAGCCCGGTGCAACTCAACCAACACCTGCACTTGACTCCACTCAAGTCGCAACACCAGAGGCACCTGTTGTCGCTGACAACACAGTCTTAGCTGATACCAAGATTCCAGATGACAAGATCGTCACTCAAGTAATTGATGACACAACAGTAAAAGAAACTGGTGGCGGTGATGTCACTGCGCCGGTACTTGTCTCCACGACGGCGACTTCCCCAATTGATACTTCGTCATCGAGTCAATTAGTCACGATAGATATGAACATTACCGATGACTTATCGGGTGTGAAAAGTGTGTCGATATATCTAAATGGCCCCTTGGGTCAAATAATCGAAACGGGTAATGCTACGAAGGTTTCTGGAACTGCTCTCAACGGGATGTATCAACTGAAGGTGACTGCTCCCAAGAAATCACCACAAGGCGATTTGGTAATTGAAGTTTATGTAT
>SHUT01000021.1 GCA_009691255.1 Ilumatobacteraceae bacterium | reverse complement strand
GCCAGGACCTGTTCCACTAGGAGGTGGTGGAATCTGGCGACCAGCAGGAGGTGGTGGAATATGGCGACCACTTGGCCCGACAACCGGACGCTGCGGGGGTGATCCAGGAGGTGGGGTTCTTGTGACAGGGGGTGCAATACGTCCAGCAGGTGGGGCCACACGTCCCACCGGAGCCGTCGGCGCAGACGACGTTGGTCGCGCCACGCTTCCGGGAACTGGACGACCACTCGAGATCACTCGACCCTCATGGGTGGCTGGAGCATCGGAAACTTGGGCTGTTGCTTGCTGGACGGGCTCGACAACAGGCGTTGGAGCGACAACTTCAACTACTTTGGCAGGCGTCTTAACCTTGGGTTCTGCATTTTTTTTAGCAACTGCTTTTTTAGCAACTGCTTTTTTAGCAACCGCTTTTTTAGCAACCGCTTTCTTTACTGGAGCATCAGGGTCAACCACTTTTTTAGCAACCGCTTTTTTAGCAACTTTTGGTTCTTCTGGTTGCTTATCACGGACGAGTCCTTCTTTTTCGGCGCGACGACGAACGCGGTCTGCTTGGGCTTCTTCAATCGAAGATGATTGACTTTTGACATCGATTCCCATCGCGATGCACAAGTCCACCGCTTCTTTGTTCGTCAGACCAAGTGACTCCGCAAGTTCATAAACACGTTTCTTTGCAGCCAAGGTTTAGGCCTCCAAATTTTCTTGTGCTACTTCTTCTCCGGCAACGACTTCTGCTTCTGGAGATGCTCCACCAGACCACTCTTGCTCGCTCATTACCGAACCATCTGTGCCATGAAACTCAAGTGCCCCAGTGTCATCACGACGACGCCACTCACCTGCTTGGAATGTTTCGTCATCTTGAGGTTCTACGATTCCGGCAGCCTCGTTGGCCGCTTGAGTTTCGCTCTTGATGTCAATACGAACACCTGTTAGACGAGCCGCCAGTCGAGCATTTTGTCCTTCTTTGCCAATCGCCAATGACAACTGAAAATCAGGAACAATCACATCAGCCTGGGTGTTGTCTTGGGAGAGACGAACTTCAGTTACTTTTGCTGGAGACAGAGCACGAGCAACGAACTCATACAAGTCTTCACTGTAAGGCACAATGTCGATTTTTTCGCCATGAAGTTCTGTGACCACCATACGTACGCGACCACCACGAGCACCAACGCATGCTCCAACAGGATCGACGTTGTGATCGTTCGACGCAACCGCAATTTTTGTACGATGCCCTGGCTCGCGAGCACATGCTTTGATCTCAACTACACCATCAGCAATTTCTGGAACTTCAAGTTCAAAGAGTCGCTTCACCAAGCCGGGGTGGGTTCGACTGACCACAATTTGTGGGCCTTTTGCAGTTTTGCGGACTTCGACGATGTAGGCCTTTACCCGAGCATTTGGTTCTGGACGTTCGTACGGAACCTGCTCAGCCTGCGGCAAAAGTGCTTCAACTTTTCCGAGATCAAGCAAGGCATAGCGACCCTCTGACGGCTGAATAATGCCGGTGACTATGTCGCCTTCGCGGTTGGCGTACTCCTCGAACTTGCGATCACGTTCGACTTCGCGAATACGCTGACTCATGACTTGGCGGAAAGTAACTGCCGCAATGCGTCCGAGCTCGTTCTTGTTTGGCGTGTCGTCACGCTCGTTGATCCAGTTGCCCTCGTCGTCTATGTCGTAAGCGATGAACTTCATGTCGAGATTTTCGGGATTCAACTCGACGATGACTTCTTCAGCAGCACCTGGCCGCTTTTTGTATGCCGAGGCAAGCGCCTCAACTAGCACTTGCAAAAGTGCATCGACTGAGATACCTCGGTCGACCGCGAGTAAACGTACGGCTTCTGCCATGTCTAGATTGCTCATAGCGCACTGACCTCCACTGGTTGGATTGTTGATATTTGAGACGATGATCCCGACTTGCGTGCGGCACGGGCGGCTGGCGAATTTGGTTTTGGATTTGTGGCCCACACAAAAACTGTGCGTGCTTTTTCGACTAGATGTAATGGAATGACGATTTCTTTGATGTCGTTAGCCGGCGCACCATCGGCGGTTTCTTCGATGCGCACCGTGAAAGAATCTTGCGTCGATGCCACGAGGACTCCCTGTGCCCGACGACGACCATCGTGCAGGGCGACTAGGCGCACGTTGATGGTCTTGCCAATTTCGCGTTCGAAATGGGCAGGGGTTCGTAGGGTTCGCTCAAGTCCAGGACTAGTGACCTCGAGCACATATTTTCCAGGGATAAAATCGTCATGGTCTAGTTCGCGACCCAAAAGTCGAGTGACTAATGCAATTTGGTCAAGGTCAACGCCACCGTCATGGCCTACAGGCGTGTCAACGCTGACTTTGAGGTTTCCGCCAGCAAATTCGCAGTCGTAAAGTTCGAGAGAAAGGTCTGCCAAAATGGGAGCCAAGATAGCGGAGATTTTGGTGATGATTCCGGTACTAGACATGTCAACACCACCTCTCCTGCCGCAACTGCGGCTATAAAAGAACAAAAGGCACGGGTTTGCACCCGTGCCTCCAGTTCACCGAACTTCAAAGGACGAGTCAAACTATACCTGCGCAAACTAAGGTTCGCCATAGGTACATTTCAACATGCTTCGTCTCTCCCAACTCTTTGTCCGCACACTCCGTGACGATCCGGCCGACGCCGAGGTGCCCAGTCACCGCCTGTTGGTGCGGGCTGGCTACATCCGCAGGGTGGCTCCGGGGGTATACAGCTGGCTTCCACTTGGCTGGAAAGTACTGCGCAATGTCGAACGAATCGTGCGCCAAGAGATGGACGCAATGGGGGGCCAAGAAGTGCACTTTCCGGCTCTTTTGCCCCGCGATGTCTATGACCTAACTAATCGATGGACCGAATACGGCGACAACCTGTTTCGACTCGTTGATCGTCGCGGAGCTGACTATTTACTCGGACCAACGCACGAAGAGATGTTCACATTGCTAGTGAAAGACCTCTACAGCAGCTACAAAGACTTGCCGGTCTTGCTCTACCAAATTCAGACAAAGTATCGAGATGAAGCGCGCCCACGTGCAGGACTTTTGCGCGGGCGAGAATTTTTGATGAAGGACTCATACTCATTTGATCTTGACGATGCGGGATTGCAGTTGAGCTACGACACTCACCGAGCCACATATCAACGCATCTTTGAGCGACTTGGTTTGCCCTACGTCATTGTCAAAGCGATGAGCGGACCAATGGGCGGCTCGATGTCCGAAGAGTTTCTTGCCCCGATAGATGTCGGTGAAGATACTTTTGTGCGCTGTACTTCGTGCCATTACGCTGCCAACACAGAAGCAGTGACTACTGCGTTGCCCGTAATAAGCGAACTTGACATTCCTGCGCCAAAAAATATTCCGTCGCCCGATTGCCCCACTATTGCCGCGCTCGTAAATTTGCTCAACGCCCAACATGCCCGCGTTGATCGGCAATGGACCGCTGCAGACACATTAAAAAATGTTGCAGTCATGTTGCGACACCCAGACGGAACCACCGAACCTCTCGTTATTGGCGTCCCGGGCGACCGTGAAGTCGACATGAAACGAGTTGCCGCACAATTATCCCCTGCTGAAGTAGATGCTTTTGATGAGGCGTCATTTGCTTTATACCCTGCCTTGGTTCGCGGATACATCGGTCCCAGTGCATTGGGCTTAATTTCTACATCGGGTATCAGATACCTCCTTGACCCACGAGTTGTGATTGACAGCGAATGGGTGACGGGCGCAAACCAAAAAGATGTTCATGTTGCCCATCTTGTGTATGGTCGTGACTTCAAATCTGACGGCATAATCGAAGCAGCCGAAATACTTTCTGGTGATCCGTGTCCACTCTGCTCATCACCACTCGAGATTGCTAGCGGAATAGAAATCGGCCATGTATTTCAGTTGGGGCGCAAATACGCCGAGATACTTGGTCTTTCAGTGCTCGACAAAAACGGTAAACCCGCAGTTGTCACGATGGGCTCCTACGGCATTGGTGTGTCACGCGCTGTCGCTTCGATCGCTGAAGTATTCCATGATGATCTGGGCTTACGTTGGCCGCGCGCGATCGCACCGGCTGATGTGCACATCGTCATTACAGGCAAGGGCGACGACGGAACAACAGACTTTGCCAACTCACTCTCGGCGCAACTCGAAACAGAAGGACTTGAAGTTCTGCTTGATGATCGCGCTGGTGTTTCGCCTGGCGTAAAATTCAAAGATGCAGAGTTGCTCGGTATGCCCATCATCGTGATTGTGGGCAGGGGTCTGGCCGCAGGCACCATTGAGGTGCGCGACCGCTTGACAAACACCAGTTCCGAAGTTTCTTCCGACACAGTTGCTGCGTACATTGTGACGCTGGCACGAAGCGACGACTAACTCTTCATGCATCTCTTGCGCGGAGTAATCCAGCACTACGCCTGGGGCACAACTTCTTTTATTCCAGAACTACTCGGCGATGCGCCAGATGGACAACCTTGTGCCGAGTTGTGGTTTGGCACTCACCCACTTGCACCGAGCAAAGTCTTCGTCGATTCAGCATGGTTGCCACTCACGGATCTCACCGGTGAACTTGATGTATTGGTCAAAGTGCTATCGGCCCAGTACCCACTGTCATTGCAAACGCATCCCTCGGGCCAGCAAGCCAAACTCGGATTTCTGCGCGAGACAAACATGCATGTCGATGCAGTGCAGCGGTGCTATCAAGACGACAATGAGAAGTCCGAGCTATTGGTTGCACTCACTCGCTTTGAAGCACTCTGCGGATTTGCACCTACTGATGTTTCTGTACACGCGCTGCAGTCTCTTGGTTGCAATATCGAAGCCGATGTTTTGCAGACCGGCGGAATTGCTGCATACCTGGCTTGGGCGTATTCAAATCAACGACCAGTATCTTTTATCAATGCTCCATCTTGGCTAAACAATCTGGCCCAAATGTATCCACATGATGCCAGTCTGAGAGTTGCGCCACTGCTCAACTACGTGGTGCTTGAAGTTGGACAGGCAATTTCACTTCCCCCCGGAAACCTTCATGCATATTTAAGCGGATCAGGTCTTGAAGTCATGACGTCTTCAGATAATGTGGTCCGCGCTGGCTTCACTAATAAATATATTGCAGTTCAAGAACTACTCGACATTGTTGACACCCGAGTACTTGTCGCGCCCGTGCAAACACCACAACCAACGGGCACCACATGGCAGTACCAATCGCCAACCAGTTCTTTTGCAGTGCACAAGATCGAGATTGATGGAGTGAGCCATATTGCACCAGCATCTGTGCACCGTATTTTGGTATGTGTCGATGGCTCTACCGACCAACTTGCGCGTGGTTCTGCTGGAGTTATCTTGCCCAATGAATCTGTCGCATTGCATGGCAACGCACGTGTATTTGTTTGTGCGGGCAGTCGCTAAAAGATTTATTCTCGGGAAACAGTTTTTCTGATTTCGACAATTCGGTCGTGGTCGTGGTTGGCGTCTTGGCCTTTTTCGTCCATCGCTTTGGCGCGATCTCGGGCTGCTTCTCGTTCTGCCAATACGGTGTCTGCGCGCGCGATGGCTGCATCGGTTCCGTGTTCGTTAATAAACTCAGCCCACTCAACAAGGGCTTCAACCATTTCTGATTCAGCGACCACAGCAACGTTGCGACCCTTTACAAACAAGTGTCCGCGCTTGTTTCCGGCGGCAATACCTAGATCTGCTTCGCGTGCTTCGCCGGGCCCATTAACAACGCAGCCCATGACAGCGATTTGTAGTGGCAACTTGCGGTCAGCAAAGGCTGCTTGTGCTCTGTTGGCAACATCGATGACGTCAATCTCGGCACGACCACAGCTTGGGCATGCAATCAAGTCGACATTTTTGCGTTCGCGGAGTCCGAGTGCTTCAAGTAGTTGTCGACCAGCGCGGACTTCTTCTACTGGGTCTGCAGTAAGGCTGTAGCGAATCGTGTCTCCGATGCCCTCAAGTAAAAGCGTGGCAATTCCGGCTGTTGCCTTGATATAACCACCGGGTAACGGACCAGCTTCTGTGACCCCCAAATGCAATGGCACATCGGTTGCATCGCTCAACATGCGATAGGCGTCGACCATAAGCGGAACATTGCTCGCCTTTACAGAAATCTTGACGAGATCAAAATTAACTTCTTGAAAATATGCCAGTTCTCGCATTGCTGATTCAACCATTGCGCCAGCAGTGAGACCACCATGTCGTTCGTATAGTTCGGGGTCAAGAGAACCGCCATTGACTCCGATTCGAATTGAAATGTTGCGATCACGGGCCTCACTTGCGACTGCACGAATGTGTTCAGGCTTGCGGATGTTTCCAGGGTTTAGGCGTAATCCGTGCACACCTGCGTCCATTGCGGCAAGCGCCATCTTGTATTGATGATGAATATCAGCAATGATCGGAATCGGCGACCTTGGAACGATCTGGGCAAGGCCTTCGGCTGCTGCCTGTTCGTTGCAGGTGCAACGAACAATGTCGCACCCAGCAGCAGCGAGCGCATAGATCTGTTGCAAAGTGCCTTCAACATCAGCCGTTTTGGTGATGGTCATGGATTGAACCGTGATTGGTGCACCGGCGCCGACAGCAACTTTGCCCACCATGATTCCGCGGGTGGCTCGTCTTTCAAACATCACAGACAGTGTGGCAGAAAAATTGGTTATCCGCTTAATGGACGTGTGATGTCGAGGTATAAACCCGTAAACAGCAGTAGCACCAGCAATGCCACCACCGTGGTCGCGACTGGGATCATCTTGGAAATATCTGCTCGATACACCTTGCCACGACGAGACCTCAGTCGCTCGTATGTAGCGATTGCGGCGTGACCTCCGTCAAAAGGCAACAGCGGCAACATATTAAAGACACCAACAAATACGTTGATGCTGGCCAACATCAAAATGACTCCCTTGATTCCTTCTTGACGACCAACAGTGCCGCCCATTTGGCTAGCGCCAACAACAGTGCTCGGTCTGGTATTGATGTCTGCATTTTCATCAGTGAGATGTTCAACTGAATTGATGGGGTTAAGAACAGTTACAACTCCCCTAACTGACATGGCGACATCACTGACCATGTCGCGAAAACTACGCCAAACTGCAGTGGGTGGTGACAGTCGGACATAGTCTCGGCTCCAGGCACCGACACCGAAATATGCGATCTTTGGAGAAAATGGATTCTCAATCATCGTGACGGTAGTGGTTTGACGAGTCTTGCCATGGAGATAAGTGACTTCAACGCGGTCTCCAGGGGCGGTGGAAACTATTTGGTCGACGAGTTCTGAGCGTGTGTGTACGCGAACTTTGTTAAAGGATTCGATCACATCGTCTTGGATGATTCCGGCTGCACGGGCGGGAGTGTCTCCTTCGACAAGCTGCATGACAGCAACTTTGCCCGTTTCTTGAATGCGTCCAGCAAATGAATACACAGCCACAAAGAGCGTGAGCGCAATGAGCAGATGCATAAGTGAACCAGCAGTAATCACCAGCATGCGCTTGGGATACGACTGAGCGCGATATGTACGAGATTCGTCTGCAGCATCGACTTCATCAAGATTGTTCATGCCTATGATGCGCACAAAAGCGCCCAACGGCAAAGCACGAATGCCGTATTCAACTCCGTCGCGGTGCATGCTCCAGACTCGTGGCCCAAATCCCATAAAAAATTGAGTGACCAACATTCCGCTTCGTCGTGCGGTGACAAAGTGTCCGACTTCGTGCAAGAACACTGACGCGAGCAATCCAGCAACAAACACGAATGTCCATGGATTTTTGACAGCAAGCCATGCCAGCAGAAGCAGCACAATTACTCCGGCAATATGACCTTGCCGCGTTGCTCGCGGATCTGCCTCACTACCTACTGCTCCGCCAGCAGCAATTTCGGTGCGAAAGCGTTGATAAAAATCGCTCACAGAACAAGCGCCTCTCGTGCAAGACGACGACCATCTGCATCAGCTGCCAAGACATCGTCGATTGTTGTTGGCTGCCAGCCATTGTGTTGCTGCAATGCATGCTCTACAACCATTGCTATACCTGACCACATAATGTGGCCGGACAGGAAGGCGTCAACAGCAATTTCATTTGCTGCTGAGATGCAGGCAGGCGCTGTGCCGCCCTGTCGACCCGCCTCGTAGGCAATCGCGAGACAGGGGAAAGTTGATGTGTCAGGTGTCTCAAACTCAAGAGTTGATAATTGTGTCCAGTCAATGCGACCAAATGGTGTTGTGATGCGATGTGGATACGCCAACGCATAACCGATGGGCAGTCGCATGTCTGGTTGCGAAAGTTGAGCGATAGTTGATCCATCGGTGAATTCAACCATGGAGTGCACGATTGATTGTGGGTGCACGACGACTTCGATGTTGTCAAAGTCAATTCCAAAAAGTTCATGTGCTTCGATCACTTCTAGTCCCTTGTTCATCAGCGTTGAGGAATCAACGGTGATCTTTGGTCCCATCTTCCATGTGGGGTGTGCCAATGCCTCAGTAACCGAAACTGCCCGGAGAGATTCTGGCGTCCTTCCGCGAAATGGACCACCGCTCGCAGTCAAAATGAGACGCGCCACTTCTGAACTGTCAAGCGAAGATCGCAGACATTGATGGATAGCGCAATGTTCACTATCGACGGGCACAAGAGTTGCCCCCGGAACCGCGCGCAACGGCTGCACAATTGGCCCAGCAGCAATCAGGCTTTCTTTATTGGCAAGACCCAGACGCTTTCCCTGACGCAAGGTCTCGAGCGTTACTGGCAACCCGGCGAATCCAACCACACCGTTCATGACCACATCAGCAGCATCAATGATGTCGACTAGATTATCCACAACACAAATATTGGGCAGAGCTTCAGCTACTTTACGTCGTGCTCCTTCATCGGCAACAGCGACGACGAGAGGCTTCCAGAGCTTGGCTTGCTCAATAACAACATCAGCTGCGCTGCCCACTGCAAGTGCGGTCACGACATATTCCTGACGGTGCGCTGCAATGACGTCAAGAGTTTGCAGACCAATTGAGCCAGATGACCCAGCAATTGCGACTCGTAGTTGTGGCATAGCAATCAGTCTGTCGGTTAAATAATGAATGCAGACACGACGAACAGTGTTACTTGATCTATTTTACCCAAGGTTCAAGAACCAACATTAAGTAATATGCGCTCGGAAGGACGAAAAAAAACGAGTCGAACCTGTCGAGAACTCCGCCGTGACCAGGAACAATTGACCCGAAATCTTTAACATCTAGGTTTCTTTTAAACATTGACTCAACAAGGTCTCCGAGTGGAGCCATGACTGCAATGACCAGTGCGAGCAGAACTAAATGACTTGCCGAGTTCCAGGTGTCAGATTGCGAGCCGACCAGCACCACTGCAACCAATGTTGCAATTGCACCTCCGGCGAGACCTTCGACGGTTTTGCCAGGACTGACCCATTCTCGAACTGGAGTGCGACCTATTGAAGAACCAATTATTAACGCACCAACATCATTGGCAACCACACCTGCAACGATCAAGAACAATGTGTCAGTTCCAATAGAAGATGGCAGTGCTGCGTTGGTTGAGTATCTAAGGATGAGCGCAGCAAAAGAACCCAACAGTCCAATCCATACGACCGCCATTGACGTAATCGCCGTATTGGGCATCGGTCCACTTTGCACTCCTTGGGCGCCGACAAAACCTATTGAAACGGCAATAAAAGCGAACACCACAACTAAGGGCAGTGCTGCATCCCCAATCCAATACGCGGCCAGCGGAGCGGACACACATGCCGCAAGTCCCGCCACGGTTGCTGGTCTGTATCCTTTTTCTGTTACCTTTCCAAAAAATTCAACGCCGGCGAGACCCAATATCACGGTGACAATCAACAGCACTGCAATAGGGCGCCACATTTCAGCAGCAATGAATGCAGCAAACAGAATTAATCCTGTTGAAACAGCAGTCGGTATGTCCCGCCCCGTCCTGCCGCCTTTAGAGGACCTCGTTGGACCAGCACTCGCAGAGCGACGTACTTGTTGTGGACGTGTACTCCTTGGCTTTTCATGGCCACCCGTGATGTCATACGACGGGTCAGACGGGATCTCATACGACGCGTCTTTGGGCTCGGGTCGACGTGCCCGGTCACCAGTCGGGTCTGTGCCGATTGAAATTTTTTCGGCGCGGGTTGTCGGGTCAGGCCTTTGCTGAAATGTCTCCCACACGTTCGACGCAGAATCGTCTTGTGATTCAGTAAACCTGGGCACTTCACCAGTTGGCGGTTCGGTCCAATGAGGCAGGGTTCCTGTATCACCAGTCAATGTCAATGGTGACTCGCTTGTGGCATCTTCAGCAAATTGCACTCTTCCAAAGTCTGATCCAAAGTCTGTTCCGTACTCTGGTTCATCGTTGTTGTCATCTTGGCGTCGCCAAATATCGTCACTCATAATTGATCCCCTTTCGGGAGTGTGCTTGGTTGTGTGTTATTCATACCTCAAGAAGCTCTTGTTCTTTGCGCGTAAAACCCTTATCAATTGATTCAATGTGATCATGGGTTAGTTTTTCTAGATCTTTTTCTGCCCGCTCGAGTTCGTCTTTAGAGATATCACTGTTTTTTTCTGCCGTCTCTAAATTCTTACGCGCATCTCGTCGCGCATTACGTACTGCAATGCGACCATCTTCGGCCATATTCTTGACCACCTTTACAAACTCTTTTCGGCGTTCTTCAGTCAACGTCGGAAAATTAATGCGTATTACTACGCCGTCATTGTTGGGCTGCAAATTAAGATCACTGTCCCGGATGGCTTTTTCGATCGGCGTCATAGCCCCCTTCTCGTGGGGCTTGATAACGAGCGTTCGCGAATCAGGCACCTGAAAACTTGCCAGTTGCTGAATCGGCACAGGTGATCCGTAGTAATCAACCAAAATTCGCTCCACCAGAACCGGGGATGCACGACCAGTACGCACAGAACTGAACTGAGCCTGCACATGCTCTACGGCCCTTTCCATCTTGTCGATGGCCTCTAACAACGCCTCGTCGATCACCCGACTAGCGTACCCACTGCTTCACCCCTGAGTATGGACTTGACATTGCCTGGCCTCAAAAGATCAAACACGACAATGGGTAATGAATTGTCCATACAAAAGGTAATTGCAGTCGAGTCCATAACTTTGAGGCCCTTGGTGATGACATCCATATGACTAATCCGGTCGTAGCGAGTCGCAGTCTTGTCAATCTTGGGGTCTGCTGTATAAACGCCATCAACGCCAGAGTGCGTTCCCTTCAGGATGGCTTGCGCATCAATCTCTGCCGCCCGCAAGGCAGCCGCTGTATCAGTTGTGAAAAATGGATTTCCGGTTCCGCCTGCCAAAATGACAATGCGACCCTTTTCCATATGCCGTTGGGCACGGCGTCGGATATATGGCTCGGCGACTTTGGGCATCTCAACAGCAGTCATCACTCGTGATTGTTGACCAACTCGCTCAAGCGCATCTTGCAAGGCCAAGCCATTCATCACAGTGGCGATCATGCCCATGTAGTCGGCTTGAGCCTGATCCATTCCTTGACCAGCACCTTTGAGGCCGCGCCAAAAGTTTCCGCCACCGACGACAATGGCGATATCGACATTGAGCTCGTCATGAGTTTCTTTGAGTTCTTGGGCGACTTGCTGAAGAATAGAATTATCAAGACCAAAACCAGTTGGTTCTGCTAGTGCTTCACCCGAGAGTTTGAGCACCACGCGAGACCATCGTGGTCTTTGATCCATCAGCCGATCTCCACCTGAGCAAAGCGCACGATTGTGCCAGAACCAATGAGTTGAGCGATTGATTGCTTGTCGTCTTTGGCCCAAGATTGTTCGAGCAAGACAACGTCTTTGTAAAAACCATTCATTCGTCCCTCAACTACTTTGGCAATCGCTCGTTCCGGCTTGCCTTCATTGCGAGTGAGCATCTCGAGCGTTGCACGCTCTTTATCAATAACATCTTGAGGGATATCTTGACGATTCAAATACTGCGGCCTGGCGAATGCAATGTGCACTGCTACTTCGTGTGCAGTGTCTGCAGGAGCACCAGATAGTTCAACGAGCACGCCGTTGACTCCACGTCCACCCTGAATATGGATGTACGAATCAAGAATGTTTCCGGCTACCGCATTCATGTGAACAACACGACCAATCTCAATTTTTTCTTTGAGAGTAATTTTAAGATCTTCGAGTTGTTGATTGCGTTGCGCAACTGCCTCTGCTCCCGACTCGACAATCAGCGCCAACAGAGCGTCTGACTCTGCTGTGAAACCTTCACTCAAGGCAACAAAGTCTGTCTCACATTTCAGATGCACCATGGCTCCGACAGATCCTTTAATGAGCAAGCCAATGAGGCCTTGCGTGTTTTCACGATCATCGCGCTTAGCGTTTGCCGCCAGCCCTTGTTCGCGCAACCATTGTTTGGCATTTTCGATGTCGCCATCGTTTTCTTGTAATGCCTTTTTACAATCCATCATTCCTGCGCCAGTTACTTGGCGTAACGACTGAACTTCCTTTGCCGTAAATGTGGTACTCACTTATTCTCCCGGCGTGACTGGTTCGACTGCAGTGACTGGTTCGCCTGCAGTGACTGGTTCGACTGCAGTGACTGGTTCGACTGCAGTGACTGGTTCGACTACGGCAGCGGCAAGACGTGCTTCGCGCTCTGCTTGCGCCTCTGCAGCTACACGGCGAGCATCGGCTTGTTGTTGCGCAAATACTGCGTCTTGATCTGCAGTACGTGCTACTGGCGCGCCAGCAGCAGGATTACGCTTTTGAGCAATGAAACGACCTTCAATAACGGCTTCAGCAATAACCCTGGCCATTAAATCATTGGCCCGAATCGCATCGTCGTTACCCGGAATCGGAAACTGAATTTTGTCTGGGTCAACGTTGGTGTCAACGACTGCAATGACCGGAATATTGAGTTTGTTTGCCTCAGTGACAGCGATGTGCTCTTTGAGCGTGTCGATAACAAATACCGCATTTGGACAACGAGTAAGACCTGCGATGCCGGAGAGATTTTTTTGCAACTTCTCTAACTCGCGAGTCAAAAGCAAAGCTTCTTTTTTTGGCATCGCTTCGAATTCACCAGAGGCAAGCATGCGCTCGTACTCTTGCATCTTGCTCACACGCTTCGAGATTGTTTCAAAGTTTGTCAGCATGCCACCCAGCCAACGCTCGTTGACGTAAGGCATGTTGCACTTTTCGGCAAATGACCGAACAGGGTCTTGAGCCTGCTTTTTTGTTCCGACGAACAAGATTGTTCCGCCGTTAGCGACTAGGTCACGCACGAAGGCATACGCAGTCTCGACACGCTCAAGCGTTTGATCGAGATTGATGATGTGGATACCGTTGCGCTCTCCAAAAATGAACTGCTTCATTTTTGGGTTCCAACGTCGTGTTTGATGCCCGAAATGCACTCCAGCTTCGAGCATCTGCCTCATTGAGACGACAGCCATAATAATTTCTCCTCTCCTGCGGTTGAAGGCACATTGACTGGCGCCTAAGCGACCGCAGGTAGTCAATGTGCATGGATTTTGGATTCGTTGTATTTTGGATGACCTGTGATCAGCCAGACATACGTCTACCTGACTTCAAGTCGTCTTACAGACTATCCGCAGAGGCAACGATCCTGCTACCCACTAACGCCCCTGCTAACCAATCTGGCCCTGGCGCGACCAAAGAACGGGGCTGGATCGAGAGCCTGGCGACCACGGCGCACCCCTAAATAAAGCACTCCCTCGCCATGACCCAAAGAATCACCCTTGCCAAGATGATCCCCCGTCACAATGACAATGCCTTGACCGTTGGTCCGATCTAATAATCGACCGTATGTCAGCCTCAAGCCGCATCCGATGTCTTGCACCACGAATTGTGTGCCTGCCACCGTGCCCGAAAATGTAACGATGCCAGTGGTTGCCGCACGTACTACCTGTTGGCCGTTAAAACCAATGTCCCATCCGCGATGACCCGCACAATATTCACAGGTTGGTGCGCGAAAACTCCGCACAAGTTGACCGCTCACTGGCGCAGAAAGACTTGGCGTGCACAACGCTACGGCGGCGATAAAACTAAACAGCATGACAACATGTGTGCTGCCATTAACGGATTAGGCCATCCCCACTGCTTGTAATCGAGAGCGCAATTGCAGGACTGCCTTGGTGTGAATTTGAGAGATACGACTCTCGGTGACTCCGATGACTTCTCCAATTTCTGACAACGTCAAACCTTCGTCGTAATACAACACCAGTACTGTGCGCTCACGTTCGGGCAATTGACGAATCTCTTCGCGCATTACGGCACGCAATTCGTCTTCTTCGAGCGCACGTCCTGGCTGTGTATCGTTGGTCCCTCGCGCTGGTGACGCCTCAAGCGCAACGTGATCGAGTGGTCCGACAGACCCAGCGGCGATGTCAGATAACCACGAGTGAAACTCCTCAATAGAAATCGCTAAATGCTCGGCAATGTCTTCGTCTTGGGGAACACGCCCCAACGTTGACTCAAGTTCGCTAATGGCATTTTGAATTTGTTGCGAGTGTGCTCGCACACTGCGTGGCACCCAGTCAAGTGCACGTAATCCATCCAGAATTGCGCCGCGAATACGCGGAATCGAGTAAGTCTCGAACTTGGCGCCTTGCGACGGATCAAACTTGTCGATTGCGTTCATCAACCCAAAGACACCCGCGCTGACAAGATCAGCGGTGTCGACGGATCGTGGCAGACCAGCCGCTAATCGTCCTGCCACAAACTTGACAAGCGACGCGTAGTGCACCACTAGCCACTCGCGTGCTGCAGCATCTTTGCCGTCATGCCAAGCGAGCCATGCAGAATCGATACTGAATCGAACAGGACGACTACTCATGCGCGGGGATGAGTTTGACCATATGCGGTTCGCAGTCGCTCTTTGCTGACATGCATATAGCGCTGCGTTGTACTGGCATCGGTGTGCCCCAGTAATTCTTGAATAGAACGAGTATCTGCACCGTTATCCATGAGATGAGTCGCAAACGAATGACGCAATGCGTGTGGATGTGTACCGGCTGGCAGGCCAATGCGTTCGGCTGCCGCATCCAAAATACGCGCAACTTCGCGACGACCAATGGGGTTTCCCCGAGACGTCGCAAAAAGAACCCGACCGGTTGCTGGTGAGGCTATTTCTTGACGCTCGATGTTCCAGGCCTTGAGAGCTTGCACCGCCGGAGTACTAAGAGGCACGATGCGCTCCTTTGAACCTTTTCCGATCACGCGCAATGATGCTCGACCTAAGTCAGCGCTTGTCACTGTGAGCGCACAAATTTCTGAAACGCGCAATCCGCTGCCATAGAGAAGTTCCAAGATCGCACTGTCGCGAGCAATTCTCCATGGCAGTGCTTGAGTGTCTCGACTAGTGATCACTGCCAACGCCGTGACTTCATCAAGGGGTCTAGGTAATCGACCCTTGGGAGCAGGGGTATGAAGCCCATTTGTCGGGTCTTGCTTGACAACTCCATCACGCAGACACCACGCGTAGTAACGATGCAACGAAGCAATGCGTCGGGCAATGGTTCGAGTTGTTGCGCCACGATCATGCATCAGCGCAAGATACTCACGAATATGTTCTCTCTCGACATTTTGAGGTTTGGTCACTGGTGTTGTATCAAGTAGCCATTCGGCAAATAATTCGACGTCGCGTCGATATGCCCCTCGCGTATTTGCAGCAGAGGACGTCAATGCCTTTTCAAATGACCGTAATAACCACTGTGGTAGTCGGGCGTCGCGGTCTGCGCACTCCCCTTTGGCGCTGGTTCCTCTGTCGCGAACAGCCATTGTGCCGGTCGAAAAACACTGGGGACAATGTTCGGGGTGAGCAACCACCATCTTGAGTGCGGGTGAAACCCGTCGGTCCTGTCCTTTGTTTGCCGGAAAGTTTTTAACGTGCCAAGCAAAGTACGAGCGGATAATGGCTCGCCGTTGTTCTACTGTCTCAACAGAATAACGACGCGTCTCAAGGTGTCGGATGTATCGCTGCACCTCTGCAGACGAGATTTCTTGGGGGCTGGCACATGACTGCTCTGACATGTACTCACAAAAATGCATGAGTTCTGCGGCGCGAGCTGCACGCGTGGTGTCGACGACATTAAGCGACCTCACAAACCTAGAAAAGGCGTATGCCTCGTCACGAGCACGAAGACGAGTTGCCGCCGAGCCACGTGCTGAAGAAGTCTGTGCGCCCATACACAAACGGTACTTGCTGGCGCTGGCCCCCGCTGTTAACTAATCAAATTCACGATTTTGAATAAGCGAGTAAAGCCTCCCACCACCCAGAAGTCTGAGTTACCCAGCCACTTTGCTCAAGTCGTCCAAGAGCAACTGCTATCTCACAGACTGATTCTGCGAGGTTGATTGCGAGCCAATCTATTGTGCGAGGTTCGCCTGTTAGTCGATCAAGAACATCAGCACACAAACCCATCGGAGTCACTCTGGCGTCAATAAAGCCGTGCTGGCGTGATGTGTCAAGACCAAGCGCAACTAACACGTCGTCGATGTGCGTAACTGGTGCGCATCCGTCACGCAATAGTGCATTTGTTCCGCGTGATGTATTAAGCGTCGGAGAACCAGGCACAGCCAACACAGTGATACCGCGTTTTTCTGCTTCGCGCACAGTAATCATCGACCCGCCTGCTTCGGTGGATTCAACCACAACCACAACTTCGCTGACTCCAGCCAAAACGCGATTGCGTAACGGAAATCTAAAAGCTTCAGGACTCGTGCCTGGCGGAGATTCTGATATCAGTACTCCATGACATGCCACCCACTCCCATAGTTGTGCATGTTCGCGCGGATACACGACATCAATACCAGATGCCACGACGGCGATTGCTTTTCCGGTCGCTCCATCGTTGGATGCGCGTTCAACACCCCGATGAGCATGAACATCGATACCCCGTGCCAAGCCAGATACGACAGCAACTCCAAGGGTTGACAGTTGTTGACTTAATGTTGCCGCAAAGTGTCGACCTGCCTGCGTTGCTTTTCGCGTGCCGATTATCGCGACGCGTCGTTGCAATAACGCGTCAAGGTTGCCACGCACAAATAACACAGCAGGTGCATCTGGGTCTGCTCGTAATACACCGGGATACGCAGGATCGTGAAGCGACACAACCTGCAAGTGCAACGTGGCACAGCGTTCGTGCATCATGCTTGGCAATGAAGCGACTGCTGTTGACCACGCATGTAAGACATGCGGTTCTAGCGATGGAATCGCAAGTCCGCCATGGGATATTTTGTCCCAAACATCACTTGGTAAGCCGCGAGTGATTAGCAGACGAAGTCGGCGGTGAGTTTGCAGTGGCAATGATGCCAATGCGGCTGCATACGCCCACTCTGGGAGGTCAGAAGTCATCGGTATGACATTGCTTCATAAGGACGAATCAATGCAGACCGCATGCGCAAAGCAACCCCGACATGATCTTGATCTACGTCATCGTCGTGAGCAAGATCTGCAAGCGTGCGCGCCACCCGACGAATTCGGTGATACCCGCGACCCGTCAGAACACCTTTTTCTAGTTCCGTATACAGCAATGCACGTGCACGCTCGGTGAGGGCAGCAAACACATCTAACTGGTCATGCAGCAATAATGCATTGGGGCATCCTTGCCGGTCAATCGCACGGTTGCGCGCAACAATCACGCGCGCAGCAACGACAGCAGTCGATTCTCCTCCGCCGGCATGTACAAGTGCATCGGCAGAGGGTCGGTCGACATGCACACACAAGTCGAAACGATCTATTAGTGGTCCAGAAAAACGTCGTTGATAGCGGCGATGATCTGAATCCGAGCAGCGACACATTCCCGGTCTGATGTCTCCGCAAGGACACGGATTGCTCGCCCCTACCAGTAAAAACCTGGCTGGCATCGTTAGCGACTGTCGGGCTCGTGATATGCGAATCACACCTTCTTCTAAGGGTTGGCGTAAGGCATCTAATACCGTGGGCGCAAACTCGCCCATCTCATCTAAAAACAACACACCACCACTTGCCAAACTGACTTCGCCAGGTCGCATGTAAGTACTGCCACCGCCCACCATTGCCACCATCGATGCACTGTGATGCGGCGAACGAAACGGCGGTGTCGCGCGCAATGCTCCGGGCGACTCGACTCCTGCTGCACTGTGCACCATCGCGCTAACTAATGCATCTTCGTGTGTGAGGGCCGGCAAAATACCTGGCAAGCGTCTGGCCAGCATTGATTTACCGGCTCCTGGTGGACCGACCAACAGCAGATGATGCATGCCTGCTGCAGATACTTCTAAGGCATGTCGCGCCCACGCTTGTCCGCTGACTTCGGCTAAGTCAGCCACAGCACATACATCCTCTTGCACTTCAACTTGAGCTATCGATGGCCACGCTTCGTCGCCTCGCAGACATGAAACCAAACGGACCAATGTGTCAACAGCACGCAAGTGACGGGGTGAGGCGATGAGTGCTTCGGCATGGTTTCCCAACGAGACCACAACATCGTGCATCGCCACTGCAGAGACCATCGGGGCTGCACCAGCGACAGGTCGCAACGATCCATCCAAACCAAGTTCGGCCAAAAATGCATGGTGTTCGATGTCTTCTTGGCGCAAAACATCTTGAGCAACTAGCAATGCGACGGCGATTGCAAGATCAGCGGCGGCGCCACCTTTGCGCTCTCCTGCTCCGGCTAAATTGACCGTGATGCGCCTATTGGGCCATGGCAGTTCTGACGATAACAGCGCCGCCCGAACACGATCACGAGACTCACGGCACGATTCATCTGGAAGCCCGACCACTGTAAAGCCTGGTATTCCCACGCCGACGTGCACTTCAACGACAAGCGGATGCCCTTGAGCTCCAAGAAGTGCTGCTGTTTTAACTGCGGCATACATGTGAAACCCCTTTTACTCGTGTGTGGCTGTGAGAATAAGAAGATGTGTACGCGTCGACTGGTGGTTCTGGCAACAGTTACCTCATTTTGTTTGCTCAGCCTTGGCGCATGCAGTTCCTCTCGAACCGGAACCAACTTCTGTCGTGTTCTGCAAAAAGAACTTCCGGCCATCGCAATGTCGATGACCACTCCGTCAGAAGTTTCAGCGATGGTGAGTCGCTACCAAAAACTTCTTGACGTTGCTCCGCTGGCTATCGAGGACGATCTCAAAATTCTCACCAACTTGCTAGAAAAATCAGCCAAAGTCGACGCATCAGATCCAGAGAGCGTTCAGGAGATAGCAGATCTTGCTTATGCTGTCAATAAATCAGCACTCGCTGTTTCTGCTTGGACCAAAGACACGTGCGCTGTTGATATTTCCTTAGGAGTTAATATCGATCCACCGCGCGTTGCTCCACCTACAACGGTTGCCCCAACGACAACAGCTCCGTTAGATACGACGACAACGAGCGTTATTCAGGCGCCAGAAGTATCGACAACCACCCCTTAGGACGATGAGTTAGCGGATTTCTCCGCGCTTCACAATTACTTTGTCAACGAGACCATAGGTTTGGGCTTCTTCGGCAACAAACCAACGGTCGCGCTCACTGTCAGCTTGGATCTCTTCGACTGGTTTGCCGCTATGTTGTGCAATCAGTTCTGCCATGCGATGTTTGATGTAGGCAAGTTGTTGTGCCTGGATCTCGATGTCGGCTGCTGGACCGCGCAAACCGGCGAGTGGTTGATGCATCATGATGCGAGCATTAGGCAACGTGTAGCGCTTGCCAGGTGCTCCGGCAGTGAGCAAGAACTGACCCATTGACGCAGCGAGACCCATGCACACGGTTGCAACATCGCAACTAACAAACTGCATTGTGTCGTAGATAGCCATGCCAGCCGTAACAGAACCACCAGGGCTATTGATGTAGAGCCAGATGTCTGCATCGGCGTCTTCACTTTCGAGATACAACAATTGGGCGCAGATTTGGTTCGCCATGTCGTCGTTGACGTCTGTTCCAAGCATGATGACCCGATTCTTTAGGAGACGGGTAAAAATGTCGGTTCGACTGTCCATTCCGCCATCAAGCGCCGATCGCATCACTGGAAAACCTGATTCGTTGAAAATACTCATGGCTTTAGGTTACCCGTAGGTGGCTTCAGAGCCTTGGTCTTGCCACAATAGAGGTGTGCCAGACCGTAAGAATTTTTCCCCTAACGCCGACCAACTGATCCAGAACAACGCCAAGTTTGTCGAGACGTTTGCTGACCACGGGTTAGCCCTGGCGCCACGACGCAAACTTGCCATCGTGGCGTGCATGGACAGCCGAATGGACATGTTCCAAATGCTGGGTCTTGACCACGGAGACGCGCACATTATTCGCAACGCAGGCGGAGTGGTGACCGATGATGTAATTCGCTCTCTTGTGGTGTCACAGCGCTTGCTCAACACGCAAGAGATCGTGTTGATTCATCACACGAACTGTGGTTTACAGACAGTGCAAGGTGATGCGTTCAAGTCAGAACTAGAACGCGAGTGTGGCATCAGGCCATCGTGGAGCCTTGAAAATTTCAATGATCCATTTGACAGTGTTCGACAGAGCATGAACCGCCTTCACCACTCAGCGTTCTTGAAAGCAAAAGATCATATTCGTGGTTTCGTATACGACGTTGAAACTGGCGAGATCATCGAAGTCGCGCGCGCGCCACACGCATGACTAACTCGCGCTAGCGAGTCACGCCACTAAATATCAGCGCAACTCTTTCATTGTCTGCCAAGAGTGAGCGGTTCTGGATAAGTCCGGCAAGACCAGCAGCACCTGTTGGGCTGACGTCAATATCGGTGTACTCATGGGCCATTTCATGGGCTCTGACAACATCGGACTCAGCAGCGACGATTGGATGACCGCCAGTATCTGCCATCGCATTTAAAACACTGATCCAGTCATATGTTTCGTCATCCAATATTCCGTCGGCGAGCGAGGATGGCTCTTGCTCCCATGGCCACATGCATTCATGCCAACGGGCTCCGGCATCACGCGCACTTCCGTTTTCGATTGCTACATCCCATGCTCGAGATAGCGGTGCGCATCCGCTTGTTTGTACTGCGTGTAATCGTGGATGAATGCCCGATGTCTTGAATGCAGATCCGACGCACGAGGCAAATGCACCACCGCCAACCTGCACATATATTCGATCCAACACAAAATCTAAATCAGTGGCAATTTCCCAGCCGATGGTGCGCCCGCCATCTAGACACCATGCATTCTCGGTGCCTTGAACACTAAAAGGTATCGCACCGCCCGCCACTGCTTCTCGAAAACGATGGATGCATGGGTCCCCTGGCGCATCATCTTGCTGGCGCCGACACTCCTGCACCGTTGCACCCAAACTTTGCAATGTCGCCAATACCGTATGTGAAGCCGATTCTGGAACAAACACGGTGATTGGCCATTGCACGGCGCGTGCCAATGTGGCCGCTGCAATTGCTGCATTGCCGCACGACGCAATCGCAAGCCCTGGACGTTGCGCTTGAGAAGCCCATGGCACTCTGCTGGCATGTTCTGACATCAACAAATACAACAACGTGCTAAAGAGATGCCGAGCCTTTTGTGAACCAGCAACATTGTGAGTCTCGTCCTTTACCCAAACACCACCTAATGCAGAAAATCCGAGTGCATCTGAAAGTCGATCTTGACGAGTGATGGGAGTTGAAATAAACCCAGTGCCGCAGATTTGCTCTATCTGTTTGTTGGTCGCACTAATTATGTTGATTCGCTCCTGTTCAGCAAGGCCAACTCTGGCACCAAAAGCATCGACTGTTAGATGCTTGCGAAAAGACAAAAAGGGATTGGAATCTGCAACTGGTCGCAACGGACGAATCGCTTCACGAATATGCAAGACGTGCTGCTTATCGGTATCTGTCACATGAGGGCAACCAAAGACCAGCGTCGCATCTAGATCAACCACAACATGGCAAACGGCGCAGACAAACTCTGCCCCGAGAATATGCGGTGATGTGGGTGTCATTGCTGTGCTTGTTTTCAGCCAACGCTGGCAACCCGTGCATTGAACTCTTCAATGAGGGAGTCCCAGACGGGGGTATAGCGCCGCAATCCACGCCAAAAACTCTGTGATCGGCGCGCTTCAAACACATCAAATGGAGTTCCTTGTTGCTCGACCCATGTGTAGTAACCCAGATTAAAGATGCGGTTTCGATCGCGATCAGTGCAGTCAATCATGTTGTTGGTGTCGATACTTCCAAGATGCATGTCGTATAGACGCTCTGCATCTTGCGCGGTGAAACCACTTGCAAATAGTCTGGCGATGGTTTTTTCCCGTTCGCTCGGATACAACACGCTTCCGTCAGTTGCAATTGTGATCAATGCGTCGCTAGCGCCAAGCTTGAGCAACTTTGCAGTTTTAATCGCTGCAACAATATTGCATATTGAGGAAAAACCAAAGTGCGTGAGTGCTTCTACAAGCTCGGAGCTAAAACCTTTTGTCTGGATTAAATACTTTTGTCCGGCGGGTGTGTTGAAAACTACGTCTAGCTCGTCAGTGACATGGTCAGAGACCGCTACCACGACATCTGTGTTTGTGATGTTTTGAATCAGCGGAATATGCTTGTCTCCGATTCCCTGAATGTTGTGTTCACCAAAACCATTTTCGAGCATTGTTGGGCATTCAAGTGCTTCGACGGCCACAATTTTTGTTCCGTAAAGATCTTTAAGACGATCACCTGCAGCTATCGTGCCCCCAGAGCCCGTGGCTGAAGTAAATGCAGCTAATCGAATGTCAGAAAAACCATTTGCTTTGACATGTTCAAAGACATGTGCGAGCGCGCGCCCAGTGACTTCGTAGTGTCCCAGGTGGTTTCCGAATTCACAAAATTGATTCAAGATGAAGTTGCCAGGGTCTTTGGCCATTTCGTTACATGCGTCGTAGATTTCTTTGACATTGCTCTCAGTGCCAGCGGTACGCACGATGTCTGACGGATCAACAACCCATTTGTCAAGCCAATCAAAACGTTCTTGTGACATGCCTGCCGGAAGAACAGCCACACCGCGCGAACCCATTAGCGTGCTAATAGCAATACCACCGCGGGCGTAGTTACCAGTTGATGGCCACACCGCGCGATGACGAGTGGGGTCAAACTGCCCCGTAATCACGCGAGGTGTAAAGCATGAATACGCAGCCAGAACTTTGTGCGCCGTAATCATCGGGAACCGATCACCAAACATCACGATGATGGGGCTGTCGACTCCAGTGAGTGACGGTGGCAAAACAATATGGGCCGGAACATCAACGCGATTCCCGTCCATGTCGTTATACCAATGCACTCTGAACAAGTTGCGAGGGTCGGCTGCATCTTTGTCAACGCCTTGAACGATTGATATGGGTATTCGCGATGGATCTGCGAGTTCGGCAAAGGTTGGCAAAACGATGTGTTGCTTTGCGAAGCGCTGCACACTGTTTTCAAGAGATGCCGCATCAACCACCCGATCTGCAAGCCCAAGTTGATCCTCAAGAACTCCAGAATCAAGTTCGTCGTACACGGTCGTTGATGTCATACCTTGCATTCTGCCAGCCTTCATACCCTGAAAGACATCCTTTGTGCGTTGCGGTTGGCTTGAGTTGCACCTGTACCCTGTGGTGTCTTGCCGGCGTGGCCCAATTGGCAGAGGCACCAGGTTTAGGACCTGGGTGTTGTGGGTTCGAGTCCCACCGCCGGCACTATGAACATCGCTGATTTGCCGACCCCTGCGGTCGTTATTGACGCTGCAATCTTGCGCGCCAACATCACGCAGATGGCAACTCTTCATCCTGGGACCGCATTGCGACCTCATGTCAAAGCACATAAGTGCACATCATTGGCGCGACTGCAACAAGAGGCTGGTCATACTGCCTTCACATGTGCAACGCCGCGCGAATTAATCGGCATGGCTTCTGCTGGCGTGGGCACCGATCTCTTATTGGCAAATGAAGTTCTCGATGCCCAACGACTTGCCCAAATGGCTCACGCCCAAAACACCACTCGCGTGACCGTTGCAGTTGACTCCCAAGACACCGTTCGTGCTGCTGCTCGGGCTGGCATTGCCAATGTTTTGATTGATATCAATGTTGGTTTACCGCGTTGTGGTTGCACGGTGGATGACGCGCCGCGACTTGCCGACTTAGCTCGCTCGCTCGGTATCGAAGTTCGTGGAGTAATGGGCTACGAAGGTCACCTCATGATGGTCGCCGACAAACAAGAGCGCCATGACAAAGTGCGCGAGGCAATGCAAATTCTTGCAGAGGCAATTATGCGAGTTGGAGGGGACGTCGTATCAGCAGGCGGTACCGGAACATTTGATATGTATAACGACACCGTTGTCAACGAGATTCAAACCGGCAGTTACGCACTCATGGATACGTATTACTCCCAACTCGAGTTGCCTTTCCGTCAAGCAATGTGGGTGCTTGGCACCGTGATTTCAGTAAGTCCTGAATGGGCTGTTGTTGATGTTGGCCTCAAGGCTCTTGGCATGGATCACGGCGACCCCAGCATTGACAAGAACAAAGTGTGGTTCTGTTCAGATGAGCACATCACATTTTCGCCATCAGACAGAGTCAGTTTCCCGAGCATTGGGGATCAGATTCGAATAACTCCAGGGCACATCGACCCAACAATGTCAATGCATTCCACCGCATTTGTTATCGACGGCGACGTCGTGATCGATCAATGGCCAATCGACCTACGCGGTTGGTAACAACTCTCGCAACGCAACTACTGCTTGCGCCCTGTGTGACAACATATTTTTTTCGGCGCTAGTCAGTTCTGCAAACGTGCGACCGTCTCCGTCGTTGGGAATAAACACTGCGTCATAACCGAATCCGTTGTCACCACGCTCCGATTCAGCAATTGTCCCATTGCATATTCCTTGGGCATGCACAACTGTTCCATCAACACGAACAATCGCCAACACAGTGCAAAATCGGGCCGATCGATTAGCAACTCCGTCAAGACGCTCCAGTAATAAAGCACGGTTACGCGCGTCGTTGGGTGGGTCTCCGGCAAACCGTGCACTCCGCACGCCTGGGGCGCCGTCTAGAGCGTCTACTTCTAGACCAGTGTCATCGGCCAGGGCATCGGCGTGGGCAAAAACAGCAACAGCACTAGCTTTGATGACGGCATTTTCCAGCAAGGTTGAGCCAGTCTCAGCAACATCACCCATATCTGCTGGTCGCGGCACAAGATGCACGACGTCTACAAGCAGTGCGTTCATTTCTTCTACTTTGTGAACATTCGCTGATGCGCACACCAACACCATGATTGGTTGTGTCACTGCTTACGAAAAAGTTCTGCCCGCTTAGACGGAGCCACTGACACTAATTGCGCTTGCAAATCAAAGATGTGTCCTAATCCTGCCGATGCCAGATCTAATAAAGAATCTAATTCGCTGCGAGAAAAAGCCATTCCTTCAGCCGTTCCTTGCACCTCAACAAAACGAGGCTCTGCTCCGGTCATTGATTTGAGCATCACGACGTTCATATCAACTTCTGCGGAACTGTCTTCGAGGTATGGAAGATCTAACACTGGTATACCATCACAGATTCCGACTGAGATTGCGGCGCAATAAGAATGCAGAGGGTTGGCGGCGATACGACCATTTTGTATCAGTCGAGTGACGGCATCATGCAATGCCAAGAAGCCACCACAAATACTCGCCGTGCGTGTACCGCCGTCAGCCTGCAACACATCACAATCCACAAGCAACTGACGCTCCCCCAACACCGACATGTCACAGGCAGCGCGCAACGATCGACCAATGAGGCGCTGAATTTCGACAGTTCGGCCGCTCTGTTTGCCTTTTGCTGCTTCTCGATCAACACGCTCCGGAGACGATCCCGGCAGCATTGAATATTCCGCGCTCACCCATCCCTTGCCGCTACCTTTCATCCAGCGCGGCACGTCTTCATCAATAGCAGCAGTACACAACACTCGTGTCTTGCCAAAACTCACCAGCACACTGCCAGCTGACATCTCTGTGAAGTCACGCTCAAATGTCATCGGGCGTAATTGATCGTTTGCTCTTCCGTCGGGGCGTGTCATGTTGTTCTTCCTCCAGTTGTCCATTGTTGTGCATTTGCAAGTTCGGGACCAAGTAATCGTCTGCCCAGGTCGGCAAACCATTGCACATCCCCAGAAGACAAGAACCGATGCACGCCAGCACGCCCAGTTTCTTGACAACTCTTCATTTTGGTCAACAGGGCCGCCAGCGCAAACGCTGTTTCGTCGCCACTGCTCACAAGAACTACATCTGGCCCCATGACATCGCCAATCATTCGCGATAAATACGGATAATGAGTACACCCCAACAATAAGGCATCTACTCCGGCATCACGCACGGGAGCCAACAACGCCTCTGCCAAAACTGCAACGTCATCTCCAGAGGTGGTACCGCGCTCAACAAACTCAACAAATCCAGGACACGCAGTCGCGGTGAGTTGCAGTGTTGAATCAGCCAACAACATGGCCCGCTGATACGCACCTGAGGCAATAGTGCCAACTGTCCCGATGACTCCTACTTTTTTATTGCGAGTCGTCAGCGACAACGCGCGCACGCCTGGCTCAATCACGCTAATAACCGGAACAGGAAGTTCTGCTGCGAGTTCTTCAAAGGCAACAGATGCCGCCGTGTTGCAGGCAATTACAATCGCCTTGACATCAAAATCACGCACCAAACTCCAAGCCAGTTCATGCGCATATCCGCGTACTTCTTCCGCTGGTTTTGGGCCATACGGATACCGTCCGGTGTCTCCGATATAGACCAGGTCTTCTGCTGGCAAGAGATCGATTACAGCACGCGCAACAGTGAGCCCGCCAAAACCTGAATCGAACATGCCGATTGGGCGGTTAACACTAGAAGCCATCACATCAGGCTACGCCAATGCAGGTATTTAGAAGTAGATGATCTTTTCGGCGTTTTGTTCGGCGATATCAAGGTCTTCGGTGTATGCGCCCGTAGAAAGGTACTTCCAGCCACCATCACATACGATAAACACGATGGTTCCTTCTTCTATTTCGCTCGCTACTTTGACCGCACCGGCTAGTGATGCGCCAGCAGAAATACCAGCGAAGATTCCGCACTCTTGCACAAGACGCCTTGTCCACTCAATTGATTCGCGCGGACGAACAACACGCTTACGGTCGAGCAAATCTCGTCCGTACCACTTGTCAAACACTGGTGGAATGTATCCATCATCCAAGTTGCGCAAACCTTCGACTTGTTCTCCGAGTGGAGGCTCAACTGCAATCACTTTGATCTCAGGGTTTTGTTCTTTTAAGTAACGCCCGACCCCCATGAGGGTTCCGCTCGTGCCAAGACCTGCGACGAAGTGCGTAATCTCGGGGCAATCCCGATAAATCTCGGGGCCAGTTGTCTCGTAATGCGCGCGTGGATTGGCATCATTGGCGTACTGATACAAGAAGCACCACTCTGGATGCTGTTGTGCAAGTTCTTGCGCACGATGCACTGCTCCGTTTGAACCTTCTTTGCCTGGCGTCAAGATAACGTCTGCTCCAAACACTTCAAGCATCTGCCGACGTTCGATGCTCACTGAAGTTGGTATCACGATGGTGATGGGATACCCCTTCATCTTGGCAATGGCTGCAAGTGCGATTCCGGTGTTGCCAGATGACGGTTCGATGATTCGTTGGCCTGGCACAAGTCGACCAGTTTTTTCTGCATCTTGGATCATTGCTTTGGCAATGCGATCTTTGACTGAGCCGAATGGATTTTGGTTTTCTAATTTGGCGACGATTCGTACATTCGGATTAGGCGACAACACAGAGACATCTACTAGGGGCGTATTGCCGATCAGATCCAGGGCGCCCTGCAACACGAACACTGAACCACCGCGGCGATGGAGGTCTGCGATTGACATGGCACGTACTTTCTGGTCTCAGGCTAATCCCGATGAATCCTGTCATAATTGTAACCCTTTATCGGGCACTTGGCTAGACCGGGACCACAGTTTCTTCGGTAATGATGCCTTGTACCAGCCGATAACTACGAGTTTCGGGCAATCCCCGTTTGAGGCTGACGATGATGTAGTGCCACTCTGGGTCGGGGGCTTGGTCTACATCAGTCGGACTGGGGTAAGGCTCAGAGTGAGTGTGGCTATGCACCACTCCAATAATGTCAAGCTCCTCGAGTTCGGCTGCTCTCTGGGCGTGCAGGTGTTCTTTGGCATCAATCGTGTAGATACGAGCGCTTGCCGCAACGTTGGTAGTGGGCACGAACCGCACCACCTTGTTAGCTGACGCATCCCCCACCAATAAGCCACACGCCTCATACGGGTAGCAGTCATAGGCGTGGGCGACCATTTGCCTGAGGGCAAGTGTTGGAACATGAAGTTCACCGCGAAGGAAAGCACCTGCCATAGAGGTATCAGGCTACCTGTACGCTCCGTTTGCCCTATGACCAAAACACCAGACACCGTTTTAGCGAGCAATCGCAAGGCGCGCCACGACTACAGCATCCTTGATGTGGTCGAGGCTGGAATTGTGCTGCTCGGAAGTGAGGTCAAAAGTCTGCGGTCTGGTCAAGTGCAAATCGTCGATGCCTATGCGCGCGTGCTCGATCATGAGATATGGCTCGATGGCGTACACATCCCGCCCTACAGATTTGCGGTCGGAACGGGTGCCCACGACCCAGATCGCTCGCGCAAGTTATTACTAAATCGTTCAGAAATCGATCGTCTCGGAGAACGCATTGCCCGCGAACGGCTGTCACTTGTGCCACTCTCGCTGCGCTTGGTGGATGGTCGCGTCAAAGTTGATCTTGCGCTCGCAAAAGGACGCAAGGCTCCTGACAAGCGCAATGCAATTGCTGAGCGCGATACACAGCGTGAGATACAAAAAGCTCTTGGTCGTCAGCGCAAACGCAACGATTAGCCCACGCATTATTGGTCCAGCCTTGGTCTACACTGGTGACGTATAACCGACACACGGGGCTGACAGGTTTCGACACCAGTTTCGTTGGCCGGACGTGCGACCCGAGTTGCTCAGACTCGTTAAACAGGGCAAAAAAAGAATTGCCAACGAGCAGTTCGCTCTCGCCGCCTAATTCATTAGGTAGTTGA
>SHUT01000072.1 GCA_009691255.1 Ilumatobacteraceae bacterium | reverse complement strand
CCGCTGAGACGCGCATCAAAGTCATCGCTGGTCTACGCATGTTGCAGACCAAGCGTGAAGAATTGCCGCGACGTAAACACGGCAATACACCCCTATAGAAAGCAGAGCATGTCAGACGAATCTTTCTCAGACTGGTCACCGCCAGCACTTCATGATGCTGCCCCTATGCCTGAATCATTGGCTGGGTTTTGGGCCCGCGTTGGCGCCCACATCTGTGATGGCATCTTGCTCTTTTTCATCGCAGTGCCATTCAACATCATCTCAGCGCTTTCGGCCGGTGCTTCTTCAACAATCGTTTCACTGGTCGGAGTGGTCGTGCCCATCGCCATCTATGCACATTGGATCGGCGCAAAAGGTGGTAGTCCGTGGCGTGTGCGACTCGGAATTTTAATTCTGGACAAGAACGACATGAGTTACATCGGAACACGCCGCGCACTCCTGCGAATTCTTGTCAGTTACATCTCGGGTCTAGTGCTACTCATTGGATATCTCTGGATGATCATTGATAATAAGAACCAGACATGGCACGATAAGGCAGCCAACACAATCGTGGTCAAGCGATGACACCGCCTTCAACAGTGCTCAGTATCTCGCCCACACCAACACCAGAAGAGGCTGCTGCTATTTCTGCAGCGATTGAGTTGCTCTGGCCAAAGCCATCTGCGGCGATAGTTTCTTCATCTCCAAGTACCGCGTGGCGTTTTAGTGGCAGGCATTGGGCAACCGATCAGCGCAACTCCCGAAGCCGCCCGCGACGCTAATCACGCAATGACTCAACTGACAGAGCTCACCACAGTTGCTGACGACATGGCGGTGTTTCACATCGGTACACGCGTCGTCAGACATCTCAATCTCGAACCCGACACCGAATACACAGAACACGGAATCACTTTTCGAACCTTGAGTCGTCCAACAGGGGCTCTGCTTTGTTCGTTTGCGACTGTGAACGATGTGCACTTTGGCGAAACAGAGTGCGGTCGTATCGACTCCAACCCAGGTGGACCGATTCAACGATCTGCTGATGGCGAACGGCCGTATCCGCTCATCATGAACGAAGGCGCCGTTGCAGAAATTGTCAGTATCAATCCAGCAGTTGTCGTGGTCAAAGGTGACTTATCTGTTGATGGCCGGCCAGAAGAATTTGCAGCATTCGATCAGTGTTACTACAACATCTTTGCTGATCGTCTTTGCGTGGTCCGTGGCAACCATGACGCCTATCGTGGACAAAATTCTTATGCAGGTGACCAGTGGATAGAACTCTCAGGTATCTCTATTGCTTTAATGGACACCGCAATTCCAACCGAAACAACAGGGCGTTTAGAACCAACGCAACTTGAATGGCTCGAAGCATTGAGCGCGCGCAGCACAAACCCCGTAATTGTGATGGGGCATCACCAGCAATGGACAGGTGGCAACCGCAGCGATAACTACTTCGGACTTCACCCTGATAGCAGTGACGAACTCAGTGCAATCATTGATCGCAACCCTTCGATAGTTGCGTATACGGCGGGACACACACATCGCCATCGTGTTCGCAGATTGCCAAGTGGAGTTCCCACAATCGAAATCGGATGCGTGAAAGATTTTCCAGGGACATGGGCTGAATACCGCGTGTACGAGGGCGGCATCACGCAGATCGTCCATCGCATATCAAGCCCTGAAGCGCTGAACTGGAGCGAGCGTTGTCGTCACCTCTATACAGACTTTGGGATTGATTACGAAACCTACGCCCTCGGAACACTCGCGGAGCGTTGCCTCAATATTGATCTTCGCTCATGACCACTGCTGGAGCACTTCACGGATTACGTGTGCTTGATATATCAACTGTGTTAGCAGGGCCAAACTGCGCTCGTTACTTGGCCGACTTTGGCGCCGATGTCATCAAAGTAGAACGACCAGAAATTGGCGACAGTCTGCGTGGCATGGGATGGAGAGATCCACGCGACGGTGAAAGCATTTGGTGGAGACTCGTTAATCGAAACAAGCGCAACATCGCACTCGACTTTACGAAGCCAGAAGACCTTGATGTGTTGTGGCGCCTCATTGACGATGCTCATGTACTGGTCGAAAACTTTCGACCAGGAGTTCTCGAACGACTGGGTTTAGGGCCCAAAGAACTTCATGCTCGTAATCCACAACTTGTCATCACTCGCATTACGGGATTTGGACAAGACGGGCCATATTCTTCTCGCCCTGGCTTTGCATCAATTGCAGAATCAATGGCAGGACTTGCCGACATAAGTGGCGAACCGAACGGCGCACCAATGTTGCCTGCATTCGCGCTCACCGACGAAGTGACTGGACTCGTCGCTGCCTTTGCCACGATGACCGCTCTGCATAGCGGAGTCGGTCAAGTGATTGATGTGTCATTGCTTGAAAGTATTTTCCAAATTATGGGTCCACTTATCAGCGTGTATAAGTTGCGCGGTGAGCAACAAGAGCGCATGGGATCATCGCTTCCTTACACCGTGCCACGCGGAGTCTTCCAGTGCTCCGACAATCTATGGGTTGGCATTTCAGCGTCAAGTGAAACTGTTGCAAAGCGCGTCATGATTCTGCTGGGGCTTGGTGATGACGACCGCTTTAGTTCATTTGAGGGGAGAACACAAAATCGTGTAGTCCTAGAGAACGCCATGACTGAATGGTGTCAAGCCCGCACTCAGAAAGAAGTCCTACAAGAAATGAACGCCGCCCAGGCTGCAGTTGGGCCGGTGCTCTCGATGGCAGACATTGCACAAGATCCGCACTACTCTGCAAGAGAGGCGATTATTTCAGTTGACGGCACACCGATGCAGGGACTCGTCGCACGGCTGTCAGCAACACCAGGACAAGTCAAGTGGCAGGGTAGAGCACTTGACGCTGATGGCACAGAAATTCGCAGAAATGGTTGGGGCAAAGATGTCAGTGGGGACAACGAGTGAGCCACGGTTTTCACGCGGAGCAAAAGTTCTAGCACTCACATCAATTGGAACATTTTTAGTTTCACTTGATTCAAGTATCGTCACAATTGCCTTTCGAGACATCGTTGGTGACTTTGGCGAATCTAATCGACACTTACTCACTTGGATTTTTTCTGGATACAACATTGCCTATGCAGCGGCGCTCCTCACAGCTGGCCGCTTCGCTGATGTCTTTGGACGAAAGAAATCTTTTATTCGCGGACTAATGCTTTTCAGTATCGGCTCAATACTTTGTGGAATCGCTCCATCAGCCGCACTCTTGGTGCTTGCCCGAGTCATCCAAGCAATTGGAGGAGCAATTCTGACGCCTGCATCGCTGGCACTTGTATTGCCCGAGTTTCCTGTTGAAAAACGCGCAGCAGCACTTGGCATCTGGGGTGCCGTCGGCGGACTAGCAGCAGCAACCGGACCAATCATTGGCGGAGCACTCGTTGATAGTTTCGGATGGCGTTCACTATTTTTTATCAATCTTCCATTCTGTGCCCTCGCGATCTTTGTTGGACGCCGCATGCTCACAGAAAGCACAGACACGACATCTCATCATCAACTCGATGTCTATGGTGCATCACTGGCAATTCCTGGCGTTGCATTAATTGTGTACGCCATTGTTCAAAGTGATGAATGGGGATGGCTATCTTCTGGAGTCATTGGTACTTTTGTGCTTGCTCTGGCATTACTTGTTGTCTTTGTTCGCCATTGTGATACTGCAAGCAATCCTCTTCTTGACCTTCAACTCTTCAAACTCCCGTTCGTCGTGGCCGCAAACATCGCGGGTGTCTTTTTTGCCATTGGGTTTTTTGCGATGTTTTTTACTAACACTCAATGGTTACAGAATGTTTGGGGATACAGCACAAGTGGTTCAGGGATAGCCTTCGCACCTGGTCCGTTAACCGCAGCAATTTTTGCTGCACCTGCCGGAAAGTGGGCTCAGAAATACGGTCATGCAAAAATTGCTGCAATCGGCGCACTTCTGCTGGGAGGTGGCACTCTTGTTTTGAATCTCACCGTGACCCAGACACCCCACTATTGGACGCATTACTTTCCGATAATGGTGGTGACAGGTGCAGGAGTTGGCTTTTCAATTTCTACGTTGTCAAGTGCGGCGAGTGCATACCTTCCACCCACGCGCTTTGCGATGGGTTCAGCCTTATCAACAACAAGCCGCCAGATTGGTGCGGCTATCGGCTTGGCCCTCGTCACTGCACTACTAGCACCCACGCTGCGTGGTATCGGTGGTGCTCGAAGTCTCGCAATGAGCGCAGGAACTGCCTTCGATATTCATACTGTTGATATCAGCGGATTCCATCACGCGTGGTGGTTAGTCACCGCCGCAATGTTTATCAATGGAACATCAATGTTGCTCCTGTTTAAACGACCGACCGCCCAACAGATGGCTCTTTCAGATCAGACAACGGTTTCCTAACGCGCTATTCCCACTGAACAACTCACGCCAGTTCCACCCATTCCACAATATCCGTTCGGATTTTTTCCTAAATACTGTTGGTGATACGACTCCGCATAAAAGAAATCTTTGAGTTCTGCAATCTCTGTAGAAATTTCTCCATAGCCAGCAGACTTAAGTGCCACCTGAAACTGTTCTTGCGATGTCTGCGCGATTGCTTGTTGTTGATTATTCATCCAATAGATAGCGCTGCGATACTGCGTGCCTTGATCGTTTCCTTGTCGCATCCCTTGCGTTGGATTGTGGTTTTCCCAAAAAACTTTCAGCATCTGCTCGAAAGATGTTTCAGCCGTTTGAAATGCCACAAGAACAACTTCGGTATGTCCTGTCATCGTGCTACACACTTCTTCATACGAAGGGTTTGGCGTAAACCCACCGGAGTATCCAACGGCAGTTGAATACACGCCAGGTGCTTGCCAAAACTTGCGTTCTGCTCCCCAAAAACATCCCATTCCAAATACAGCGGTCTCGACTCCGTCTGGCCACGGACCAACTAATGGATGAGCACTGATAAAATGAGCGTTCGGAATGACCACCTGGCTAGTTGGTCTCCCTGGCAATGCCTTTTCAGGAGACACCAATTCACTGCTTTGTTGACGAAACATCATGTTGTCAGGCTAGAGCAACTCGCCGACCAATCAGTTGTTGTGTCTCAAGTAATGCATCATGCCCCGGCATCATGCGCAGACCCGCAGCGACAGCGCGTTGTGCGCCCTCGGACTGATCCGTCTCAACACAAAATTGCGCCACTTCAGTGCATGCCGTCAAGACCAGCATCACCAATCGGGTGGTAGTGCCATCCAGATCAGGCCAACGGTAATTGGTGGCCGCAAATGGTAAATCACGCACGCCATCAAGGCACTGCAGCACATGGCCAAGGT
>SHUT01000071.1 GCA_009691255.1 Ilumatobacteraceae bacterium | reverse complement strand
CACCGCCAGGGATACCGCCACCGCCAGGGATACCGCCACCGCCAGGGATACCGCCACCGCCAGGGATACCGCCACCGCCAGGGATACCGCCACCGCCAGGGATACCGCCACCGCCAGGGATACCGCCACCGCCAAAGCCTCCCGTTCGTCCTGACGTCGCTTTCAGTGTCGGGGCCACGGCATTGACGACTGCGACAGATCCGTACGCAATCACTGCTCCGAAAACTCCACCCAATAATCCCTGAATCGTGCTTTCAGCAGCGACCTGTCGAACGATGGTGCGATTCTTCCAGCCAAGTGCTTTGAGGGTTCCAAACTCGCGAGTCCGGCGCGTGACGCCTGAGATAGTGAACAATATCGCCAACATAAATGCCACCATAAGCACAATGATTGACAGCCATCTGCCAAATGTCGACAAGAGATCTGAAGCCGATGACAATGATCCAGAAATTCCAGAAGCGAGATCTGTTGTTGAACTTACTGTGGCTTCAGGAAGATCTATTTGCAGTCCGCCGACAACTGCAGCAACCTCTGCATTTGATTTCACTTTGATATAAATATTCGTGACACCATCTGCAACTCCAGAAAGTGTTCGGGCTACGTCAACTGGAATATATGCATCCGATGCAGTCTCTGCGGCAGAACTTGCGGATGCAATAGTGCCGACAATTGCAAAATCCTTATCCTTGATTTTTATTTTTCCGTCTACTGCAAGTTTTTCTGTGACTGCATAAGATTCGTCCAGGACAGCGTTATATGTCCCGATGTCATCAACTGTCAATAAACGACCAGTTGCCAAGGTGACCGAGCTCATCGGCCCCGATTCTGCTGTTGTGGCATCAATGCCAAGCACTGAAAAAGAGTCGACAGAGAAAGCAGTTCCACCTGCACCGTCTGCACCAGCAGTTGCTGGCGACATGCCTGGGGTTGCTTGGCCAGGTGGCGCTGCCGCGTCACCGCCAACTTGTCCTTGAAAACCTTGTTGACCTTGTTGACTATTTTGTCGGTTTTGCGCAAAGTCAGGCATCTCGCCAACAAAAGTTGTGTTCGTTAGTTTGAGTGCCGTAGCTAGGGCCTCTACCCCGTCGGTGGCAAGCATTTTGGCGATTACAGGATCGGCAAAAGTTTGGGCTCCTCGTTCGGGGCGTAAGTTGACTCGACTGATCGACCTAATTCCACCCGCCTGCTGCCCGTCGCCAGATCCAAAAGCAAAACGATTTCCACCTTGACCAGGTGCGGCGGATTGAGTGATCGTGATGTCAGTCCCCACGCCATAGAGCGAATCCAACACTTGGGCCTGTGACTCTTTAACTCCTGCAGACACAGCGCTCACTGTTGCCACGAGTGCAATACCTATCGCAAGGCCCGTAGCGACAATAAGTGTTTGTCGTAATCGGTTTATAAGTTCGCGGTGCAGATACGTCAAAAACACATGACCCCCCTCATTGGTGCTAATCGTAGACCTTCGGGGTAAGAAGTAGATAAGAAAACATGCAAAGCCAGGGGCATACAGCGGTAATACTGTCTGAGTGAGCACGGACAATCTCGAACAACTGGTGCAACGAGCCGACCTTGACGGTTTAGTGCGCCATGTCAACAATACCGTTGCCGATCGGGACTGGGATCACCTAGTGCGTATTCGCGATGCATCACGCTTGGCTGTTGACACCGGAAGACAATTGTGGCCAATCGCCACGCTGGCAAATGTACGCCTTGCATTGTGGGCACCTGCTGAATACGCCGTTCAATCTCTTGACGATCATGTTCGTACATTTATGCCTGGTCCGGTGAGTGAGATTTTGGCAGTGCATCACACATGGGATGAACTGGCGCCGATGCTGGCACACGGACATCACCGCTCGCTATACGCATACGAACGGGCATTGCGCGGTGACTCCGTGGACCTTGACGAAGTGGGTGTTCTTGACATCCCAATTGTGCCGTGCGACTGGGAACCACTCTATGCAGTTGCAACATACACCGATGACGGTGGCGAGTTTCCGTCTCCGCCAATGCCAGATCGTGGTGAGACATTAGATACAACAAATGACTTCGTAGTGCTTGACGACATCGATGTGCAATCAGCATTTCGACAACTCATGGAGCCGTGGACTGCACAATCCAATGGTCAGGCATCATGCATCATGACCCAAGGTGGTCCGTCTCATGCATTGCGCGCTCTCGGCTTTGTTGATGTAGATGCAGAACCATTGACTCCTGCCTCAGCGTTGGCATGGCTGGCATGGGCTGGTGCAAGTGGTGGAGCACATGGCAAGCGACGCGGAGCGGCAAGTGGTCGATTCGGGGCGTGGTGGACACTTGCGGCCATATCGGGTATGTCCCAAGAGTGGCCACTCGACCAAGATGAGTTTGGCGAGATCTTGCAGCAAATGAATTTTTGGTGGTGGGACGATGACGAAGCGCGAAGCGGATGGGAACTGCGAATCGTGATTGAAGATCCCGAAGAAGAAATTTCTTGTGCACTTCGGGCGGCTGACACCGACACATAGCTTTAAAAATTTAGCCGCGTGCCTTGAGTGCTTCTATAAGTTTTGGCAACACCTTGTGCACATCGCCGACGATTCCTAAATCAGCAATACCAAAAATTGGTGCCTCTTTATCTTTATTAATGGCGATGATATTCTTGGAGCCTTTCATTCCGACCATGTGCTGTGTTGCACCAGAAATACCAGCAGCAATATAAACAGTTGGTTTCACGACTTTTCCAGTCTGGCCGACTTGATATGAATAAGGCACCCAACCAGCATCAACGATTGCACGCGATGCACCTGGTGCTGCTTTAAGTAATTTTGCGAGTTCTTCGATCATTGCGTATTTGTCTGCCTCGCCCAAACCTCGGCCGCCTGAAACAACAACATTTGCTTCGTCAAGCTTTGGTCCGGTTGTTTCTTCGACATGCACTGCAGTGACCTTTGCACTACCAGCAGCACCGAGATCTGGCACAACAACAGCAGTAACCGCAGCGGCAGCACCACCACTTGCTTCTGGCGCAAAACTTTTAGGACGGAACGCCGCCAAGAACGGACCAGAACCGGTAAATGTTGTTGCAACCAAAGTGTTGCCACCGAAAATTGGCGTCGTGACAGTCACCCCATTGCCCGAGTCTTCAATGTCGACATTGTTCGTAATGACGGTCTTGTCGAGTTTGACCGACAAACGCGCCATTGCATCGCGACCTTCGTAGCTCTGGGGGAACATGATCAGGTCTGGCGACTCTCCGCCATCGATTACTGATTTCATTGCCGCAGCCATTGCCACGCCCGGCAAATGCGCACCACAATCAGCGCCATAGACCTTGGTTGCTCCGAAATCTCCGACTGCCGCAGCGATTGCTGCCCCGTCTCCGCTGACAAAAACACTGACATTGGATGCCAGTAAACGCGCCTTGGTGACAAGTTCAAGAGTTGCCGTAGTTGCTACCCCATTTGTTGCTTGGGCAAAAACCCATACATTGTTGAGTGTCATGTTGTGTGTTCCTCTCGTGCCCGTCTTAGATGACCTTCAGGTTCTCAAGGAACCCGACAATCTTGTTGAATGCTTCACCGTCGTCTTCAATGATTTCTCCGGCTTGACGTGCCTCGGCCTGCGTGACACTGATGATTTTTTGTCCAGCGCCGTCCCAACCAACAGGCGTTACTCCGAGATCAGATGCCGTGACTTGCTCGACTGGCTTGCTCTTGGCTGCCATGATCCCTTTAAAAGATGGATACCGCGGTTCTACAACACCAGCAGTCACGCTGATTACTGCTGGTAGTGCGCAAGTGACTTCGTCATAGCCTGCTTCTGTTTGACGCGATGCCTGAAGTGTCGAGCCATTGATGGTGATTTTTTTGGTGAACGTGACACTCGGTAGGCCGAGAACTTCAGCCATTTGTTCTGGAACTGTGCCGGTATAGCCATCACTCGATTCGGTTGCTGCGATGATGAGATCTGCGCCACCTAGTCGTTGCACTGCAGCAGCAAGAATTTTTGCCGTAGTGAGTGCATCGCTCCCCTGCAAAGCAGGATCCGATACCAGCACACCTTTGGCGGCACCCATAGCCAACGCTGTGCGCATCCCAGATGTTTCACCGTTGGGGGCCATCGATACGAGACTTACTTCGCCACCGCCTGCGGCATCTACGAGTTGCAGAGCCATTTCGACTCCGTACATGTCGGAATCATCAATGACCAATTTGCCATCTCGCTTCAAAGTATGAGATTCGCTATTGAGCGCACCTGGAGCGGCTGGATCGGGGATTTGTTTAACGCACACAATTATGTTCATAAGGTATCTATTGTTACCGATTAGTAGCCATTTTCCCCAACTGGCAAGCCAAGAGAAGTCGCTTCTTGGGGTGACCCTCGTCGCAGACCGCTGATACCGTCTATACCTTGCGCATCTTGTTAGTCGTCAACTCCTTTGCCTCTTCGGTCACTGCCCGCAATACGGTGGTGGTTCATCAGCGACTGGCTCGCCATCATGACGTCCAGGTGGTTGAGACCAACCGTCGTGGACATGCTACGCGTTTTGCCCAGGATGCTGCCAGGCGAGGTCTTGATGCTGTGGTTGCATTCGGCGGGGACGGCACGCTCAACGAAGTAGCCACCGGTGTTGCAGGCACCGAGACTGCATTGGCGGTGTTGCCTGGTGGTTCAACCAACGTATTTGCTCGCACCCTTGGAATGCCAAACGATGCAGTCGCCGGAGTTGATCTCATTGTTGATGCCCTCAATCGAAACGACATTATCCCGGTTGGCCTTGGTCGGGTCAATGGCCGATATTTTTGTTTTCACACGGGGGTTGGATACGACGCAATGGTTGTCAAACGAGTCGAAGAACGCGCTTCACTCAAGCGATACGCCGGGCATCCACTTTTTGTCGCCGCCGCACTTCGCACATGGGCCCGTGACTACGACAGAAAGCATCCACATTTTTCTGTTGCAGTTGGCGACGATGTCATCCCAAGCGCATTTTTCACGATTGTTCTCAACACAAATCCGTACACATTTTTGGGCAATCGCCCATTTGACCTTGTCCCTGGCGCAGATCTTCAGCATGGTCTCGCAGTCATCACATTTACGTCGCTTCAGGCATCGCACATCATCAGGTCACTTGGTTCAGCATTGCGAGGCGGAGGCATTTCTCCTGCTCCCTGGCTAGACATACACCCAGATGTAGAGCAACTGACAATCACCAATGACAGACCATTCCCTTTTCAGGTCGACGGCGACTACTTGGGTGAAACAAAATCCCTCGATTTTCAGCATGTCCCCGACGCAATGAGACTTGTTCGTTCTTTTTTAACGAACTAGTTAGCGATTGTGTTCATCTATAATGGTGTGGAATTTAACGACACATGTCGTGCATCATTCGTAGCAGGGTTGCTGGCGCGTACTCGCTTGACGTTGGGTTTATGAAATATGGCTACATCTCAAAAAAGTTTTCTACCTGACGGCAGAAAATTTTTAAATAGATA
>SHUT01000070.1 GCA_009691255.1 Ilumatobacteraceae bacterium | reverse complement strand
CCACCATTCATTAAAATTGTGACGCCAATTACTTCTGCAACCTCTTGTTCGGTAGCGCCAGCGATTGCCGCGCCGCGTGCGTGTGAGGCGATGCATCCGTCGCAGTGGCTACTGATGCCGATTGCCAATGCAATCAGCTCTTTTGTTTTTTTAGACAATGCCCCCTCAGCGAGCGCTGCTGTGTGCAAGCCCCCAAAGCCGTCGTAGACGGTAGGTATCAGCGCGCGGAGTTCGCGGCCCATCGGGGCGAGTTCGGCGAGAACACCTCGACCAGGACTAGCGGGGGACGGGGCATGGACGTGATCTGGAGTCTGTTCGGTCATCTCTTGAGTCTGCCGTATTCTGGGGCTACCCGTGAAAAGCCATATGAAATAAGGCTCAGAAACGGCGGTGTGACAGTATCCACACCCTGTGGATAATCCTTTGCTACAACTACAACAGGCGGTTCTACATGGGCACTCGTGTCCAAAAAGGAGAAATGTTATGTACACACTTGGAGCACTTTTACTATTGTCGGTTTTACTCGGCGCGGCGACCGGAGTTATTGATTCGGTACTGGGTCTTGTTGGGGCAGACAAATTGATCAAGCAAATTCCTGTCATTGGAGCACATTGGGGACTACTAGTTGCAGTTCTGATGTGCTGGTTGACCGACGTAAATTCGATCAGTGGATGGGGCGTTGACTTCAACGAAAGATGGATGGTCATCGTGGCAAACGGAGCAATCATTTATGGCATGGGGCCGCTGAAAGATGCGGTTGTGTCAATGGTCAATAAGGGTCTGCGCGCCTAGTTCCCCTGCACCAGATTCTTTCAAAAGAGTCGTCCGACCTTGGTCGGGCGGCTCTTTTGTATTTCTGGGATGACGTCACACAACCTGTGTGCTGCATCATATGTAACGCTGAAACCTGAAGTACCGTGCGTTTGTGATGGAGACCGTTCTCATTGTAAACGCAGTAGCGACTTGCGTGATGACAGGTGTTATTTGGTTTGTGCAGCGTGTGCATTATCCCTTGCTTGCCATTGTCGGAACAGAGCGAGCAATCATTGTGGCCCAGCAACACCAACGTCGAACAGGTCAAGTTGTGGCGCTACCAATGGCGGCAGAGGGAGTGACGACGCTGTTGCTTCTGCTCAATCAACCAAACGGTGTGAGCACGATTCTCCCTTGGATTGGAGCAGTGCTGTTGGCGGTTGCACTTGGATGCACTGTCACATTGTCGGTGCCCCTGCACAGTCGGATGGCCACAACTCCATCCATCGATACTGGTGCACGACTAGTACGAACTAACTGGCCACGAACAGTCGCGTGGACACTGCGATCTGGAGTGTGTGTTGCGATGCTGCTTCAGATGTCGAATAGTTTCTGATGGCGTTTGTTCAGCGTGAGTCTGCACCGCGAGAGGACTGTCCGACTCCGATTCGACGTGCAGTGATGAAGCAGGGTTGGTATGACCTGGCGTATATCCATTTTCGCTATGACCCAGAAGCTGTCGCAAAAATTTTGCCAGATGGGATAGATGTTGACATGCACGACGGATCGGCATGGGTGGGTTTGATTCCATTTTCGATGCGAGGTATCGGGATTCCACATCTCCCGTCTATTCCGTATCTTGGTTCGTTTCCAGAAGTGAATGTACGCACCTACGTGGTGCGAGATGGTGTGCCCGGTGTGTGGTTTTGTTCGCTTGACATCAATCGTCTTCTGCCAACAATTGCGGCTCGTACCACATATCAGTTGCCGTATTGCTTTGGGCGTGCCAACAATGAGCGCATCGGTGATGAATTGCACACGAGTGTCTCGCGTCGTTGGCCCCGAGGCGAAGCACACACTGATATCCGTATTCGAATTGGTGACACAATACAAAAGCCTTCATCTCTTGAAGTGTTTTTAAGCGCTCGTTGGGGTTTGTACTCACGAACGCGTTCTGGGCGACTGCGCTATGCACCAGTGCAACATCCACGATGGCCATTGCAGCGAGCAGAACTGATTTCACTTGATGATTCACTCATTGAGGCTGCAGGGCTTCCATCACCAGTCGGAGATGCCCACGTGATGTTCTCAACCGGTGTCCCGGTTCGTGTGGGACGACCTCACTCCCTTGGGCCAAAATAAGCGCGAAGAATCTATTTTACAGAAACACGCTCAAGAGTTGCGACGAACTTTTCTAAAGGCAATTCAGGAGATTGAAGTGCTTTGCCAGTGTCATCCCAGTTGCGCAGTTGAACTGCGGCCCCAGATTGTGGATGAGATTCGAAGCGACGTTGTTCGTCATTGCTCATTGGGCCACCTTGAAGAATAAGACTTGCCACCGACGCTGAACTCAACGTGCCGTGGTACAACAAATCTGTGGCGCATCGCCACCGCTTAGCATCAACATGCAAGGCGATAGGTGCGGTCACCCCACTTGGAAATAGTTTTGCCAATGATTGTGCGCCGATTGATTCGTGTTTCGCATCAGATTCAAATGCCGTAGTGGAAGACCCGTATTCGGCGAGATCGATTAGATGGCCCACATCGTGAAGTAATGCAGCAACGACCAACTCGTCCATTGCTCCAGACTCTTGTGCCAAAGTTGCACACTGTAAGGCGTGTGATATCTGAGTGACGTCTTCACTATAGAATTCAGTTCCGTATTGCTCATACAGTTCGATTATTTCTGCGATGGAAGAAAATTGTTTCATCTAACTGGTTTGCCCTGAAAGTCATTAATAAGCGACACCTGAACGGTTTCTGCAGTGTGGGGGTTCTCACGGAATTCTTTTAGTTTTTGCGTGTAATACGCATCGCGCAGATCACCTTCTCGAAGTGCATTAAATGTTGGATACATTGCGCGGCGATCTGTGGCTGAGGAGTTTGTCCCACTGCGGTGAGGTGTAAGGGAGTGAAACCACAACACGTCACCGGCACGAGCCTCAACTGGTTGCCAGGTCATCTCTGCGACAGACTGGTCTGAGATGCATCCAAGATTGTTTATAGGTAAAAGTTTTTGATGATGAGCGTTGACAACTTCTAAGCAACCATTAGTGATAAGTGAGTCGTCGACCGCAACCATGCAGGACACATGTGTAGCAACAAATGGATACGCAGGAGCATCTTGATGCGGCGCGTACCCCGCTCCGCCAGACAACTTGTAATTAATTTTTTCTTTGTACAGCACTGCTGGCTCACCGAGTAGTGCACTTGCTATCTCGATAATTGGGCCAGACGTGAGCAATGTTTTGAGATGCGCGTGGAAGGGGATGAAGTTTTCGGTTCGACAGAGTCGGGGACCGTTATCGGTCATCTCCCGATAATGCAGCCAGTCGCCGTTGTCTGACCAGGCTTGTACTTCGTCAACCCAGCGGGCGATATTTGCAATATCGATGGAAGAAAATGGCTGCGTGTGCAACCAGCCTTGGCGCTGATACTCCCGTGCTTGAGTGGCCGTAATGCCCATAGTGCAAGCGTACCCAGACTCTTCCTTGTGATCTTTGATTTCTAGTGATGATAACTTTCAAAGTACGCGCGGAAAGACGCGGAGAAAGAGACAGGGTGAACCATGACATACGCAGGATCACGAGTTTTATATGACGCCGACAGCCACATCATGGAGTTGCCTGATTTCTTGCGTAAATACGCCGATCCCGCCATTCGCGATGATGTTCCAGAGGTGAGTTATTCGGCATCGTTAGTCACGGACGAAGAAGTCGCCATCATCATGAATCAGGGCGGGGTGCACAGTGATGAACATATTTCACAACAAGTTGCGATGGGCGACACTCTGATTGCTAAGTCCAAAGAGATACAGGGACTTGGTGCGTTTAATCGTGACGATCGCTCTGTGGCAATGGACATGTTGGGCTTCAAGAAGCAGTTAGTTTTTGCTACACATAGTTTGCGGTTGCCATTTTCGGCAAGTTCTAAAGTAGATCCCAAATTACGCTACGGCGCAACACGCGCCCACAACCGACATATGGCTGATTTTTGTGCCAATGATGACCGCTTGATGGGAGTCGCGGCGATTCCATTAACAGATCCAGAAATGGCGATTGCCGAGTTGGACTGGATTCTGCACAACGATGCTCATGACGCAGTATGGATTCCGCATACACATGCCGGAGGTCGTTCGCCAGGACATGTGGAGTTTGATCCGTTTTGGGAGCGTCTGGCCAACGCTGGCATGGCGTTTGTTTTGCATGTTGGTGGCGCGCCATTGCAGTCACATCCAGCGTGGGCAAATACAGGTAGAGCTGCTGTCAAAGACTGGATGGGGGGCGGAGAAAATCTGCGGGCTAAAGATTCAGCGGTCCTGCATCACGCCCCTGAGCAGTTCTTGTCAGCGATGATTCTTGACGGAGTTTTTGAGCGTTTCCCTGATCTGCGGGGAGCAAGTGTCGAGTTGGGTGCTGGTTGGGTGCCAGAGATGTTGGTACGCCTTGACTGGACGGTGAGCACATTCAGCCGAGTTGATCAATATGTCTCAAAATTTACTCGCACACCCAGCGAGCAGTTGACGCAGCAATTTGCCTTTACTCCTTACGTTTTTGAAGATGTTGCTGCATTTATTGAGCGATCTAATGATGAGTTGTATCTTTTCTCGAGCGATTACCCACACACAGAGGGCGGGCGAGATCCTATTGGTCGATTTGAAAAGAGTCTGAATGGCGCAACCGCACAAACAAGACAGCGTTTTGAGTCTGAAAACTTTTTAAGAGTTTTTCCACACGCAAGAGTGAAGGTCACCGCCTAGAATTAGACAATGAGTGGTTATTGGAAAAGTGTTTGGCCCGCAGAAGATGCAGGCGCAAGTCGTCAACAGATTCCACACAAGATGGCGGGGCCAAAGCTTGGTGCACGCGTACGACCAACTGTGGTGTCACGAGATGTCGTGGCCGCAACCATGGTGGTGGTGCGCGGCGATGACGAGATGTACCTTTTGCGTCACACCGCTGGCGACGACGCAGTGTCATGGGTAGAACGTATTGACCCACTCACACTTGAGCCGATCGCACAATCAGTGCAGTTGGCCGGTGGCCCATTGTGGCCTGGTGGCATGGCGGTGCATGAGAACGGCTCTATATATGTGGTCTTTGGCAATCATGCCCACCGTTTGGCTCCGGACTTAACGGTGTTGGCGTCGATCACTTTGCCGCGCCTGCGCCCGTACAACAGTTTTGTCATTCTTCCAAGTGGTCACATCGCGACAAAAGATTTTTCAGGTCCACGCCCTGGTTCGACCGAGGCACACACAATGGAGCCGACAGAACTTTTAATCCTCGAGCCAGAAGACCTACGAATCGTTGCACGGCTTGAGATGCCAGAACCATCCATTGCGCGCCTCTCTGCTGATGAAAATATTATTTATGTTGTCGGCACCACAAGTTTGATGCGAGCACACTGGAGCGACAATACGTTGATCTTGGACAAGCGTTTCAAGGCAGAGTATCGAACACTAGAAGGACAAACATTTGGTTGGGATGCCGTCATCGCTGCTGGCTCAGCATGGTTTCTAGATAATGGAG
>SHUT01000020.1 GCA_009691255.1 Ilumatobacteraceae bacterium | reverse complement strand
TGGCCAACGACTGCAATTGTGGGTTGTGTTGAGGGCATGCGTTATTTCTGGGGGTTCACTTCGCGCCATCCGCCTTGTTGAGTCGGAACACCACCACGACCTCTAAACCGCACGACAACTCCGGCAATCAGAGTAAATATCAATGCCAATACTGTGCGTCGAAAGAACTTCATCAGAAAAACCTACCATTACTGGGTATTTAGTGGGGCTAGCAAGAATCGAACTTGCGACCTCATCCTTATCAGGGATGCGCTCTAACCGACTGAGCTATAGCCCCGTGCTGTGACCATGAGGCCCTGCACAGAACTGCTAATCCTACTGCCGAGCGTTGCCCGGCTCAACTGGTCGGGCGACGACTTCTTCTTCCAAAACAGTCACGCGGACGCCGCCAACAAGATCTGCGACCAGATTGAAGACTACGGCAGCCAATACCCAGAGGCCTGTTCCCAAGATGGCAAGGAAAATCCCTAGCCAACCAACACTGCGAAAGAGTTGCGAGCCGTCAAAGGAAAACGAGTCCCATCCAAAGGACTCCATGAATCGCTCCACGTTGTCGATGGTGCCCGTGGAGTTTGCGACGTTCCAGATCAGCACACTGCTGACCAACGCAACAAAATACAATGCCGCATGAAAAATAATGCCGACCTTAAAAACACTCCATGGGTCGATATCGCGGATTACGCGACTGACGCGTCGCACACGGCGTGGTGGCATTTGTGGTTGTCTGGCGAATACGGACACATCTTTTAGTGTATTGAGCCTCAACCCATCTGCCTGTTCAACCGCCAAAATCAGCCGTTGCAGACGCAGTAGCGTCGCCAGATCGCACCCAAACACGCACTTCACTGGGTGATTGTTCGATTCTGTCAATCGTGACGGAATTAGCAGTGGCTACTCGCTGTGCCCCGGCGGCACCGCCAAGCAGCAAGCCTAAGGCAACTGCGTCTGCTCCGTTTTGTACATTCGTATTACGCACGATGCGCGAACCGACTGCGGCGATTCCGCTGATACTTGTTAAGCCAATGACGCAACACAAAGTAAAAAGAACAACTGCGTTGCCGCGCTGAGCGTGCACGAATTACTCGTCGTCGTCGTCGTCGGTACTCAAAATAGGAGCGACTGATGCAACGACTTGACCTGCGTCAACGCTCATGAGTCGCACTCCGGTGGCTGCTCGACCTTGACTGGAGATTTGTCTCACAGCTGTTCGAATGGTGACACCATTAGATGCCACTGCCACAATCTCGTCTTCGATGCCCACCATAAATGCGGCGACGACTTTGCCCTTTTTGCTGGTGATTTTGACGCCAATGACACCTTGACCACCACGGTGCTTGCGCGGGAACTGAGCAATTTGCGTGCGCTTGGCGTATCCGGCATCGGTGACGATGAGCAATGCATCGTCGCCACGTCCGCAATCAGCCGACACCACTTCGTCGCCCACTTTTAGTTTTATTCCGCGCACACCAGCCGCAGTTCTGCCCATTGGGCGAACTTGTTCTTCTGCGAAACGCATCACCTGTCCGCTATGGCTGACCACGAAGATGTCGTCATCGCCAGTCGTTTCAAAAACACGCACTAGTTCGTCGTCATCGTGCAAGTTAAGCGCAATGAGTCCATCGCGACGACTCGAGTTGTAAGCGTCGTATACGGTTTTTTTGACTTGGCCCCTGCGTGTGACGAAGAACAGATAACGCTCCCCTGGAAACTCGCGGGTGTCGATGATGGCCTGAATTGTTTCGCCTGCCTGCAATGGCAACAGGTTGACAATGGGCATGCCTTTGGCTGTGCGTTCACGCTCTGGGATATCGGCAGCACGCAACTTATAGACCCGACCACGGTTAGAGAAGAACAACAAATATGCGTGCGATGTGGTGAACAAAACGCGTCGCACAATGTCGTCTTCTTTAAGTGTTGCACCCTTTACTCCGCGACCACCGCGTGACTGCGTGCGGAAAGACGCAGCAGGTACCGCTTTGACATATTGCGCTTGGGTCATGACGACGACGAGTTCTTTGTCGTCCACTAGATCTTCAAGACTCATTTCGCCTGCGTCGTGGGCCATTTTGCATATTCGTGGAGTGGCGTAGTCTTTTTTGACTTGCAAAAGATCTTCTTTAATCATGGCTCGCAATTTGGGATCTGATTTCAGGATCTCTTCGTACTCTTTGATGCGCGCCTGTACATCAGCAAGTTCTTTTTCGATATCAATTCGCGACAAGCGAGTTAGTTGACGCAATTGCATATCAAGAATGTCAATCGCTTGGCGTTCGCTGAACTCAAAAGGCGCGACCATCAGGCCCTCTTTGGCTTTGCCAGCGTCTTCGCTCTTGCGAATCAGGGCGATGATCTTGTCAATGACATTAAGTGCCTTGAGTCGTCCTTCCAGAATGTGCCCACGTTCGCGAGCTTTTTCGAGGCGAAATGTTGTGCGGCGAGTAAGAACTTCGACTTGATGCTTGACATAGCCATTAAGAGCGTCAAGCAATGTGAGCGTGCGCGGAACACTGTCAACTAGTGCGACCATATTGATCGGAAAACTAGATTGCAACTGCGTCAGTTTGAATAAATTGTTCAGCACAACATTGGCATTGGCATCACGCTTAAGTTCGATAATCATGTTTGTCTTGCCACCAGACGATGCGTCGTTGACGTCTGCGATGCCGTCTAGTTCGCCGCCATCAACGAGTTCTTGAATACGGGCCGCAATCGATGAACAACTTGCCTGATATGGCAACTCTGTTACCACGATCTCCATGCGGCCTTTTTTGTTTTCTTCGATGGTTGCTGTGGCGCGCATCTTGACACTGCCGCGTCCAGTGCGATATGCCTCTATAACGCCAGCGCGGCCCAAGATTGATCCGCCTGTCGGGAAATCTGGTCCCTTTACAAACTCCATCAAATCTTCAGTAGTGGCCGCTGGATTATCAAGTAAGTGAATCGCTGCGTCGATGACTTCGCCCAAGTTATGGGGCGGAATGCTGGTTGCCATGCCCACGGCAATACCTTGACTGCCATTGACTAACAGGTTGGGAAACCGTGCCGGCAAAACACTGGGTTCTTCGATAGTGCCGTCGTAGTTGGGGCGCATGTCGACGGTATTTTCGTCGATGTCGAGCAACAACAACATTGCAAGCGAGTGCAAGCGAGTTTCGGTGTAGCGACTTGCTGCCGGACCAAAGTCTGGTGAGCCGTAGTTTCCGTGAAAGTCGATCAGAGGATGACGTAGCGAGAAAGGCTGCGCCATGCGTACCAATGCATCGTAAATTGCGCCGTCGCCGTGGGGGTGATATCGCGCCATAGTGTCGCCAGTGACGCGCGCGCATTTAACGAACGGTCTATCTGGACGAAATCCCTGTTGATCCATGTCCCAAATAATGCGGCGATGAACTGGTTTTAGGCCATCGCGAACATCTGGCAATGCACGCGACATGATGACTGACATTGCATAGTCGAGGAACGAACGCTCCATCTCGTCTTGCAACGTGACGGGCTGGACTGCGTCTCCGGCTGGCGGTGTTGTGGTGTCACTCATACAAAGATCCTTTAGAAGTCCAGGTTGCGCACGTCACGTGCATTTGTGATGATGAACGCCTTGCGACTTTCGACGTTGTCGCCCATCAAGACGCTGACAATGTCGTCAGCAATTGCTGCTTCTTCGACGGTGACTTGGAGCAATGTTCGTGTTGCAGATGACATTGTTGTTCCGCGCAATTCTTCCCAGTCCATTTCACCAAGACCTTTTAGGCGCTGAAAATCTTTTTTGTGGTTTGGTTTGTCTTTCAAAAACTTTGCTTTGGCCATGTCGTCTTTGAGATAAACCTTTTCTTTGCCGACTTCAGTAGAGAACAGTGGAGGTTGGGCGATGTAGATAAAACCTGCTTCGACCATCGGGCGCATCTGACGATAGAAAAATGTGAGTAGCAGCGTACGAATGTGGCTCCCGTCAACATCGGCGTCAGCCAGTGCAATGATCTTGTGGTATCTGGCCTTGCTCACATCAAACTCGTCACCAACGCCTCCGCCAATGGCCGTGATCAGCGCCTGTATTTCGGTGTTCTTGAGCATCTTGACAAGCGCCGCTCGCTCGACGTTGAGAATTTTTCCGCGAATCGGAAGAATCGCTTGAGTTCGTGGGTCGCGTGCATCAACCGCGGTGCCGCCAGCACTGTCACCCTCAACAATGAAGAGTTCGCCCTCTGACGGATCTTTGCTGCTGCAGTCTTTGAGTTTGTCTGGCATGCCAGCACCAGCGAGTGCAGTTTTGCGCCGCACTGCGTTGCGGGCATTTTTGGCGGCAAGACGAGCTTGGGCGGCGGCGACAGCTTTTTTAACGATGCGTCCGGCTTCGGCAGGGTTTTCTTCAAGCCATTCAGCCAGACACTTATTGGTGGCCCTTTGCACAAACGAGCGCATTGCGACGTTGCCCAACTTGGCTTTGGTCTGGCCTTCGAACTGGGGCTCGCTTAGTTTCACTGAAATGATGGCGGTGATGCCTTCGCGGATGTCTTCACCCAACAGGTTGTCATCTTTTTCTTTTAGTGCGCCGCGATCTTTGGCATATTTGTTGATCACGGATGTCAGGGCGGTCTTGAAGCCCTCCACATGCATGCCGCCCTCGGTGGTGGAAATGCCATTGGCGTAACCGTGAATACCCTCGTAATAACCCGTGTTCCACTGCAAAGCGATATCGAGTTCTTGGTTTTCGGCGTCTTCACGCTCTTCGTAGTGGGCGATTTTTGTGAAAAGCGCGTCTTTGGAAAGATTGAGATGGCGCACGAAATCGACGATGCCACCTTTGTACTGAAAAGTGACGCTTTGTTCTTTGCCCGCCCGTTCGTCGTTGAAAATAACTTCGATTCCCTTGTTGAGAAACGCCATTGTCTGCAAACGCTCCAGCACTGTTCGCGCCACAAACTCTGTGCCCTCTGCTTCGAACACTGTGGAGTCTGGCCAGAATTTTACGGTTGTTCCAGTCTTGCGACCACGCCCTGGAGTCTCGCCTGTCATGGCTAGTTTTGCTTTTGGTTTTCCGCCATCAAGAAATGTTTGGCTATAGCGCTTGCCATCGCGGTCGACTTCGATCACGAGTTGTGACGACAACGCATTTACGACGCTGACTCCGACTCCGTGCAGACCGCCCGACACCTTGTAGCCCTCGCCGCCGAACTTGCCACCAGCATGTAAAACGGTGAGCACAACCTCTACTGCGCTCTTGCCTTTGTGCGGGCCTGACGGATATGGGTCGACAGGAACACCACGGCCGTTGTCTTCGACCATGCAGCCACCGTCGGCTGACAAGGTGACCACAATGCGGGTACAAAACCCTGCCATTGCCTCGTCAATTGAGTTGTCAACGACTTCCCAAACGAGGTGATGAAGGCCCGTGAGGCCCGTGGACCCGATGTACATTGCGGGTCGTTTTCTTACGGGATCGAGACCTTCGAGAACCTGAATATCTGCGGCGTTGTAATCAGCAGATGGGGTCTTGGAAGGTGCTTTTTTTGTCGCAGCCATCGGTTGTATATCCTAGCAATTTTAAGTGGTGTTTAGCGGTAACGATGCACTCGAATATCAATACTTTCGATGGCATCTCCGAAGTGTTGCTCAAGTGTGTGCAATAGATCTTTTTCGAGGAAACGCAATTGTGTCGCCCACGCCTGATCGACGACTTCAACAGTAAGTTTTTTTCCTTCAATGCGAACTGGTGTCACATTGTCAGCAATTGATCCGCCAACGACTTCGCGCCAACGACCAAAAACCCCTCCCACAATTTCGACATCGGCGGACTTGAGGCGCCTCATCATGGCGTTGAGAACACTGCCCAATAATCGTGGATCTTTAGGTGTTGGTTTTTCAGTACTCATGGTTTTTGGTCATTTCGCAATCTTGATTGATGCCACTACTTCGCCGTTTTCAATCGTGATCATGGCGTCGGGGTGGGCCGCTTCTGGCAGGGCACTAGCTGTTGTAATAATCACCTGCCCAGCCGGGAGATGGCGCAAAAGCGCCGTGCTGCGGCCCGGGTCTAGCTCGGAGAGCACGTCATCGAGCACCAGCAAGGGAGCAGCCCCAATGTGCTGGGTGATGAGCCGGTGGACGCCTAGGCGAATTGCCAGCGTGAGGGTGCGGCATTCGCCCTGAGAGGCGTGAGAGCGTGCTGGCATGCCGTTGATGCCCAGGACGAGGTCGTCGCGATGTGGACCGACCGTGGTGATGCCACGGCGAACGTCGTCGTTGCGGGCCGCTGTCAGGGCAGACCCTAGGCCGACAGCTCGCCACTCTGGTTCGTACATCAGATCAACTCGCGTGGGTTCACCTGCCAACACCTCATAGGCCTCGCACACATATGGCGTTACTTGAGCCACTAATCGCGAACGCGCTTCGCCAAGACGCGTGCCTACCTCAATGAACTTTTCGTCCCACACGTCGAGCGTGCTGGCGATCTCGGCGCTGATGCGACCACCCGCTTGTTTGAGCAAGACATTTCGTTGCCGCACAATTCGATCGACCTCGAGGCGTAAGGCGTCGTTATTCGTTGATAGCGCAACCAATGCATCGTCAAGCAATTGGCGTCGTCGTGTTGGTCCTTCATAAACGAGTTGCAAATCACTCGGAGCAAACACGGTTGTGCGAACGACGCCCAATAAATCGCGCACCCGCGCAAGGCGTTGTTTATTAACTTGCACGCGGTTTCTGCCACTTCGGTTTATCTCAGCCTCAACCAACACCTCCCGCCCATCGTCGTGGCGAATGTTGGCCCTCACGTATGCCGTCTCGGCGCCAAGACGCACCAGTGCGTCGTTGGGTACGCCTCTAAAACTTTCAAGTGTCGCCAAGTAACTCATGGCTTCGGCCAGGCTGGTTTTGCCTTGTGCGTTGCGTCCAACGACCGCCGTTACTCCTGGTTCGATCTCAATAACGGCGTGTTTGTACACCCGAAAATCAATCAGTTCGATGCGATAGATCAGCATCGGTTGCCGCCTCTGCTCAAACGCGTTGCGGCATCAACAAATACGTAAACGTTTCGTCGCCAACACCACGGATGACTGCCGGTTGATTTGGCTCGTTCATCTCAATTGTTATTTCGTCGCCCACTGTCGCCTCGATGCCTTCGCGCACGTAGTCGGGATTAAAACCAGCCCTTAGTTCTGCGCCGACCATTTGTCCTTCGACGTCTTCGGTGCTTGTTCCTTGATCGTTCGTCTGTACTTCAATACGCATTCCGCCTGGTCCCATAGTGAGCTTGACTGGCGTGTTTTCACGGGCCAAAACCCGGCTGCGTCGCAACGCCTCGATAAGTGGTTCGCGCGCCGTGGTGAACTTGTTGGCGTAGACGGGTTTTATAAAAGATTGAACATTGGGGAAATTGGCATTTATTAATCGTGTCGTGAGTTGCAGCCGTGATGTCTCAAAAGTTGTTTCTATTTCACCAAACCGAATCGCAATCTCTTCGTTGTTGTCAAGGAGTCGTTGTAGTTCGCGCAATGCTCTGCTTGGTATCAGATATGACTGACCGAAGGTCAAAACATCAACCCCGGGAAGATTCTTGATTGCCATTCGGTAACTGTCTGTGGCGGCTAAACACAAACCGTTCTCGCCGGCAGATAATTGCACGGCGGTGAGGTGTTGTTTGGCTGGTTCTTTGCTCGCGGCTCCGACAACCTGCCCGAGTGCATGCGCCAGAACCGTGGCCTGCATCGAAACAGGGTTGGCAGATGCTGGAATATTGCGGGGGAAATCCACGGCGTTCATTACGGGCACGTTGAACTGGGCTTTGACTCCAGTGATATTGGCTGAGTCTGCTCCGAGATCAATCACTACTTTGCCGCTTGGTAATGAGCGCACAATGTCGTTAATTAGTGCCGCTCCAATAAGTCCGTCGCCGTTTCTTTCACCACCAACCACAAGTGTGAATTGCAGTGACAAATCAAGATCGGTACTCGACAAAATAAGTGCGTCGTCTTGTAAAACAAAACGTATTCCTGCAAGAGCTGGCGATGCTGAACCACGAGAGGATGCAATTCGCGAGAGTGCGCCTAGCGCCTCGGAGAGTTCTGCTTGTTCACTGCGAAATTTCATGTTTCTCTCGGTCTTGGTGGGTTATAAACAGTGGTGGGTGTCTAATGAATAGTAACTGTAATAAGGGCTGTGGATTGTGGAAAAAGGGTTTTAAACCCTTACTAGTCAAGAAAATAACATGTGTATGAAATTACACCTCAGCACACATCTACAACGCGTGTAATTTGGTGTTGTGTGGACAATGCGCCATCAAGGCGGATCCACACACAGTTATTCCACAACATCAACCCCAACTTATGCACAAAAATACAGTCCTACGCTTTCAGTTTGGCGATGATTTCGGTGACCTGGTCATAAACCTGTTTACGTTCGCGCATTAGTCGCTGTGTTTTTTCGACACCGTGAATGATGGTGGTGTGATCTCGTCCCCCAAACAGGCGGGCGATGGCGGGATAGCTCAATTCGGTCAGTTCCCGAAAGATATACATTGCGCTTTGTCGGGCCGACACCAACGGACGCTGGCGGCTCTTGCCCTTCATTGCCTCGACCGGGAAGCCCATGTAGAGCGAAATCTCGGTGAGGAGTTCTTCGTCGGAGCGCTGTTTGGGCGCGCGAACAGTGAGTAGGTCGACGAGTTGTGTCTGGGCCATTACCACCGTTGCTGGTTCGCGGGTGAGATGCGCATAGGCCGCCACCCGAATAAGGGCTCCTTCTAGTTCGCGGATGTTAGACGTGATGTTGGAGGCAATGAACTCCAATACGTCCGCCGGCAGGGGCGTATTGTCGCGCTCGGTTTTGTTGCGCAGAATCGCCAAGCGGGTTTCCATGTCTGGTGGCTGAATGTCGGTGATGAGACCCCAGCGAAAACGACCGCGCAAGCGATCTTCCAGCGTCGGGATGGCATCGGGCACCCGGTCAGACGAGATGACGATTTGCTTATTGGCTCCGTGAAGACTGTTGAAGGTGTGGAAGAACTCTTCTTGTAGTCCTTCTTTGCCCTCCATGAATTGAATGTCGTCAATCAACAAAACATCAACATCTCGATAGCGACGCTTAAATGCAGTTGTGGTGTTGGTTCGAATGGCGTCAACATATTCATTCAAGAATGTTTCGGTCGACACGTATCGCACTTCGTGATGTGCGTAATGCGCGTGGACATACCAACCGATTGCCTGCAAGAGATGCGTCTTGCCAAGACCGGCCGAGCCATAGATAAAAAGAGGGTTGTAGGAACGACCAGGTGTTTCGGCAACACGCAAAGCAGCAGCTAACGCAAACTGGTTGGAGGTTCCTTTTACGAACGTGTCAAAGGTGTATCGGGGATTAAGCCCAACCGCTAAACCCCTGCCGGAAGTAGCCTTTGTTGCCACTTCTGGTGACAGCAACTCACTGTCAACAGCAAGTTGCGTTGATGAATCATTTGTGCTTTCTTCGCTTTCGCCGACCTCAACAACAAGCGTGCGATCGCTTTCGCCAATCTCGTCAAGGGCATCTAAAACAAGTGGGCGATAGCGAGAAATAATTCGATCACGAACATGAGCGTTAGGAACCTGTAAACGCAAAGACGAATCGTCACTAGCAAGTGCAACAACATCGTTGAATGTCGAGAACCAAACACCCTCGGAGACCTGTGCTCGCAATAGTTGTTGCGTTGCATTCCACACTGACTCGTGATTGCTCACACCGCCCCATTTCCCATCCACAGCACTATCCACAGGGTGTGGACTAGGCCCCCGCAACCACTGCGGGACTTAGGACAATAACAGGCTGTGGACAACAATAAAAACTGAGACACGGCGAGCTCTTGCGCGTCCGTAGCCGCCCAACAACTTAGGCAACATTGAGTGACAGGTTGCCGAGAGGCATCTGCTCGCCCTAGCCTGACATGACTGCTTCTAGTGTGTGTTACACCAAGGGCACAATGAATTTGTCCGCCATCGCCCTCTCGGGGGCCCAGTACAGGGATTCGCCATGAAGCGCACCTTTCAACCAAATAACCGCCGTAGATCCCGCAAGCACGGATTTCGACACCGCATGAGCACCCGCGCAGGTCGTGCCATCCTCAAGTCGCGTCGTGCCAAGGGTCGCCATCGCCTAAGCGCTTGATCGGGCGCATTCAGAGCCGGAGCGCCTTCGTGCGAGTTCGCCACGAAGGAGTCCACGTTCGTTCTGGGCCGCTGTCCTGCACCATGCTTCTTGATTCTTCATTGACCCAGCCCCTAGTGGGGTATGCCCTCGGGCGGCATGTAGGGGTGGCGGTTCGCCGCAATCGTCTTCGCCGCCAGTTGAGGGTGTTGATAAAAACCCATGAAACCCTGCTCCAGCCAGGGTTTTATGTTTTTGGGGCGAGTCCCCAGGCGACCCAGGCGACACCACAACAACTTGCTACCGCAGTGGAAAATCTGGCTAAATCTTGTAACGCCAAAGCGAGGCAGTCATGACGCCAATGGCGCGCCGGCTATCGCGCGCAATCGGGTGGTACCAGCAGGCCCGGCAAGGGCGTCCTTCTCCTTGTCGGTTTTATCCGTCGTGTTCGTCGTATGCCCTTGAATCTCTTGCTGAACACGGAACCAGAAATGGTCTGTGGCTAGCAACCCGCCGATTGTTGCGGTGCCGGCCGTTTGGCAAATCCGGCTACGACCCAGTTCCGCCTGCTCACCACCACAACACGTCGTGTGCTGTTCCAATCGAGAGTCTCTAAGAAAGGTTAATTATGTTTCAAGCCGCCGCCTGGTTAGTCGCCACTTTTTATTCATGGATAGATAGTTATGCAGTCGCAATTGCACTTGTTGCACTTGCAATTATGTTGCTCATTACCCCACTCACACTTAAGAGCACCAAAGGCATGCTCGAGATGCAACGTCTGCAACCCGAGATGAAAAAATTGCAGAATCAGCACAAAGGTGATCGCCAAAAACTGAACGAAGAAATGATGAAGTTGTACCAAGAGCACAAGGTGAATCCGCTCGCATCTTGCTTGCCGTTGTTGGCTCAAATGCCAGTGTTTTTGATCATGTTTCGGGTGCTACGAGGGCTTACAACCTCTACAGACAAAGGCTTTGCGCCTCAATACATTTCTAAGACCTCGGATCTTTATGCATCGCTAAAAGGCGCGTTTCAGATGAAGTCGTTCGGTCTGGATTTGGCGATTTCGCCAGCCCAAGCATTGGCCGATAATTTCGCTCACGGTCTGTGGTACGTGCTGTTGGTGGTGGCCATGGCAGGTCTCTTTTTAGTGCAGCAAAAAATGATTGCGAGTCGATCGGCGAGTCCGACAATGTCGGATACGCAGGCAAAAATCATGCAGTACATGCCAGTTGCGTTTGCTTTGTTTCAGGTATTTTTGCCGACGAGTTTGGTGATCTATTACATGACGCAAGCCATCGTGCGAATCGTGCAACAGTATTACATCACGCGCCGTTTTTACGGTCACGATGGTTCGATTGGTCGGCAGGCTCAAGTGGCCAGTCAGACTGCTCGAGACATGGCGACCGATGCTGATAAAAATGGTTCGAAGAATGATAAATCATCGAAAAAAGATCTCGACGGCCCAGTTTCGGCGCCGATTGTGAGCAAGCGGTTTACTCCGCCCAAGAACCGACCAACCCCGAGCGGACGGCCGAACCGCCCGACTCCTCCAGGAAAAAATCGCAGCGGCAACGTTCGGCGCGATAAATCTGGCGAATAGCAGAACAGGACATAACGATGGAATGGGTAGAAACCACAGGAACTTCAGTTGCAGAAGCAAAAAGCGTTGCACTGGATCAGTTGGGCATTGCAGAAGACGATGCTGAATTTGAAGTCGTAGAAGAACCAAAAGCAGGATTATTTGGACGTACCCGTGGAGAAGCCCGCGTTCGCGCCCGCGTTCGCCCAACAATCCTGCGAGGAAAACCAGAGCGCAGACCTCGCGCCAGTACCGACAAGCGCAAAGAGTCATCGCCAAGTCGTTCAAAAGATGGCCCCAGAAAGGAGCGCGCGAACAGCGCTGTACCAAACCGAACTCGAGAACGCCCTGCGGTTCGAGACACAACAGATCGCCCCCCTGTCGACCCCGACAAGGTTGGCGAAGTGGCAGCAACTTTTTTGACTGGCATCACGGAGGCCTTTGGATATAAGGGTTCAGTGGCGGTGAAGCGCGAAGAAGAAGACATCGAAGTCACTGTCGATGGCGACGAATTGGGTCTGATGGTGGGTCCACGCGGGGCCACCTTGTTGGCGATTCAGGATCTAACTCGAGTGGTTAGCCAGCGTCGCTTGGGTGATCAGGTCACCCGATTGCGAATCGACATTGCCGGATACCGCGAGCGACGCCGCGAGGCACTGAGTCGCTTCGCTGCCAAAGTAGCCCAAGAAGTGAAGGAATCAGGCGAGGCGCGCATACTTGAGCCGATGATGTCAGCTGACCGCAAAATCGTGCATGATTCATTGGCCGAGTTTGAGGGTGTCACTACACATTCGCAGGGTGAAGATCCCCAGCGCCGAGTGGTGGTTGAGCCCGTTACTGCTGACTAGTTTGTGAAGTCGTGGCAATAGCACGGCGAACTCTTGTTGATGTCCTAGAAGAGGCACAACGCCTCGGGACTCTTGGTGATCGCCCCGTTGCCGAGGTGATAGTGCACGCCAGACAGTTCTTACCTGCCCTCGAACAGGTCACAGGAAAAGTAGTTGATATCGGAACCGGCGCTGGAATCCCCGGGTTAGTAATCGCCCTGGATCGCCCTGACCTTTTGTTGACACTGGTTGATCGGCGCCAGACCCGAATGGATGCGCTTCAGCGCGGGGTAACTGCTCTTGGTCTGCAAGACCGAGTAACAGTTCTATGCACCACCACGCAGGCGATGGCGCGTGAAATTACGCACAAGAGTGTTTACCGCGCGGCGCTGAGTCGAGGCTTTGGCAGCCCCGTTGACACCCTTGAGGCAGTTCGTCCTTTGTTGATGATTGGAGGGTGGGCAATCGTCTCTGAGCCACCAACCCCTCAACCGAATCGATGGCCTCACGATGTGCTGGAGCGACTCGGCTTTGCTGAACCCCAGTATTTACAAGGAGTTGCTATGTTCCACGTGGAACAATAGACATCAATTTCTCCCTGACCAGCAAATGTTCCACGTGGAACAATGGCGACGAGACCCCTGATATATCCCCGATATCGCCAGTCTCGGTGTCTAGAATAATGACTCTGCGAATAGGACATTGATCTTCGTAGCACGAGGTAGGAGTATTTTGATATGAGCAACACAGCTATCGTTATTGCTGTTGCCAACCAAAAAGGCGGTGTCGGCAAGACCACCACCGTCGTTAATTTGGGTGCTGGTCTCGCCGAACGGGGTTTTCGGACGTTATTGGTGGACTTCGACCCGCAAGGAAACGCTTCATCGGGGTTAAACGTGGATACCAGCCAATTGGAACTGACGATGTCCAATGTCTTGCTGGGCACGGACCCAATGGAGAACTGCATTGAGCCCACCGCCGAGAAGAACCTCTTCATTGCTCCGTCAGACATGGACCTCGCAGATGCAGCAATGCTGGTGGGGTCAAACCAGAAATATGCCTTCCCTCAAACCCTTTTACGGCGTGCTGTCGAATCGGTAGTATCAGATTTTGACTATATTTTGATTGACTGCCCGCCCACTTTGGGATTGCTGACGGTGAACGCCTTTGCCGCCGCCTCGGCGATCTTGGCTCCGGTGCAATGTGAGTATTACGCCCTAGAGGGGGTGCGAGATCTGCTTTCAATTGTTGCACAAGTGCAGGCCAACATCAATCCATTCCTAGAAATTGGGTATTTCTTGCTAACGATGCAACAGGCCACCAAGTTGTCCAAAGAAGTCGAGGCTGATCTGCGCAATACTTTCGGGAAAAAGGTGTTCGTGACTGCAATCCCCCGTAATGTGCGTTTGGCGGAGGCGCCGTCTGTCGGCAAATCAATTCTTAAATTTGACACCAAGTCCCCTGGGGCGAAGGCCTATCGAAAAATTGCAAAGGAGTTAAGCCATGGTTGCACGCCGCGGGTTAGGTAGAGGACTCGGAAACCTGATTCCTCAGGAACCAAAAAATCAAGCCGCGTCTGGATCAACGCGAGCGGCTGTGCCTGGGCTTGCCCCAGCAGGGGTATTGCCCGAATCAGCACTCAGAGACGTGCCGGTCGAGAGCATTGAGCCCAATCCCCACCAGCCCCGCGCCCATTTTGACGAGGATTCACTAGCTGAATTAGCCTCATCTATCAAGGAAATCGGTGTGTTGCAGCCTCTGCTTGTGCGACGCAAAGATGACAAGACGTATCAATTGATTGCTGGTGAACGTCGGTGGCGCGCTGCCCGTAAGGCTGGTCTCAAAGTAGTTCCCGTCGTGGTGCGAGAGGCGAACGACCTGGCATCGGTCGAACAAGCGTTAGTTGAAAACCTGCATCGAGCAGATTTGACTGCACTTGAAGAATCATCGGCATATCAACAGCTCGTCGAAGATTTCGGCTTGACTCACGAAAAAGTTGCCAAGCGAGTAGGCAAGGGTCGTTCGGCAATTACCAACTCTCTGCGATTACTGACACTGCCCCCCATGGTGCAGGGGTATTTGGCAGATGGTCGACTAAGTGCGGGTCATGCCAAAGCAATTTTGGCTCTGCCAGATCGCGCCGCGCAAGAACGTATCGCTGCGTTAGCCGTAAACGAGGGTTGGTCAGTGCGCACAACGGAAGATGCCGTGAAGAGTGGTTCTGGCCGCACCAGTACGACGGTCAACACCGATCCAAAACGCACCACCACTACGACATTGCGTCCACCAGGCCTTTTAGAACTCGAAAGATTGCTCGGCGAATTTTTGTCAACATCGGTCTCCGTGACCCAAAGTGGCAAGCGGGGCCGTATCGGCATTGAGTTTGCTGATTTCGAAGATCTAGAGCGCATCTACAGGCAGATAATTGAGAGCAAAGAATAAATACTAATTCATGTTTCCCAGAGACTTGACTTCTAGTTTAGTCTAGATATCCACAAATGCTGACAAGCTGTGGACAGGATGTGGATAACTAAGCCAAACGGCTAATCTTGATCGAGAATAAGCGGAGCCGTTAGCCAACTACCCACTGCCGCAACGACGGCATCTGCCACTGCTGCAGATCGCTGCAGGGCCACTGGTAGAGGACCAACCGAACAGAGCACCGCTGGCATTTTGGTTTCACGCAGGATCGGAATCCGCAAGCCTTGTGCCTGAGCATCAAGTTCTGGAATATTTTCCTCCAAATGTTGCACGATGCGCAGGGCCAGACTTTGTCCGCCAACGCTTGTAAAAGTTGGTACTTGGTAAAAATAAATTGTGCACGCTTCATCGGGTGACGGCTCAATACCCACATAGACGTCGGCCCCCCAGGTATTTGCGGCGCGAGCCTGTTGTTGCGCATCGCCATCAAGCGTGATGGCCAACGGATGTTTTAGGCGCATCATTCGACCAACTGCATGGCCAATATGGCTGACAGACCCGTATTGACCGGTCGCAACGCGGCGGTCAGAGGCATTAGCTGTCTGCATTAAATGTTCGGCTTCACGCACAACAGAGATGCCACGCCCAGTGCCGCCATGCCCTCCTACATGGTCCAAGGCGATAACTACTTCCGGACTACACACTTCGTTGACCTTGAGCCCGATATTTTGCTGAAATGCGCCGACGGCTTGAGCAGTGAGGGGGCCCAAAATACCATCGATACGACCACAATTAAAACCCAGGTAAGACAAAGAATTTTGTAGTTCAGCAACGTCGTCGCCGCGCAAGTTGGGGGAGCGGAGATACAACAATCGATCCCCAAGGTGCCACGATGCTTCTTGAAGAAGTGACCATGTCAGTTCATCGCATTCACCTGTTGTCTTAAGCCCGTAGGCGTTCTGAAACGCAATAAGAGACGCGTGGGTAACGCTGCAAAACTCAAATGCCTGCGCCGCATCTGGCGCTAGAAAACCTGCTGTCGATAAGTGGCGTTGTAAATCGCGAATTGCTTCGCCACGTTGTCCAGGTCTTATCGGGAAGACGGAAGAAATTCTTCTAGCTCCGCGAGAAGTCGGCTTTTTCCGAGCGCACCAACAAGAGTTTTTTGTAGTTGGCCTTGATCGAACACCAACAAGGTGGGAATACTCATCACGCCGAACCGTTGGGCAATGTCACCGTGGTCGTCGACATTTAATTTTGCAATTGCAAGATGGCCATCTTGCTCGAGAGCAATGTCTGCAAGTACTGGTGCGATTGCTTTGCATGGTGCGCACCACTCCGCCCAAAAGTCGACAAGTATTGGGATTGTTGACGAGTTGACAATCTCATCAAATGTTGAACTAGTAAGTGTGACGATTCCTTCGGCCATGGTTTTTACCTTTCGTTGGTACAAACTCTACCGAGAATACGCGTGTTAGTCGTGTTCAGCCTCAAGCCACCGCTCGCAATCAATGGCCGCCATGCAGCCCGAACCTGCCGCCGTGATGGCTTGGCGATAGGTGTGATCTTGCACATCTCCGCAGGCAAAAACACCAGGAATATCCGTGTAACTAGACCCTGATTTCGTGATCAGATAACCAGAATCTTCCATTGCCAGCAAGCCCTTGAAAAGATCGGTATTTGGCCTATGTCCAATGGCGACAAAAACACCGGTGACATCGAGGGGACGCGACTCCTGAGTGATGGTATCAATCAACGTCGCACCCGTGAGTCGAGTCTCGCCGTGCAAGTGGGTGATTTGTGAATTCCAGACAATTTCAATTTTTGCGTTGGCGATTGCGCGATCTTGCATGATGCGCGATGCTCGCAATGCGTCTCGACGCACAATGAGATATACCTTTGAAGCAAACTTCGTCAGAAACGTTGCTTCTTCAATTGCAGAGTCACCGCCACCAACTACTGCGATTTGTTGATTGCGAAAAAAGAACCCGTCGCATGTTGCGCATGTTGAGAGACCGTGACCGATGAGGCTTTCTTCTTCTGGCAGTCCGAGCATCAAAGATTGAGCGCCAGTGCTAACGATGATTGAATTAGCGGTGTATTCAGTATCGCGGATATATACTCGGAAAGGCCGAGCACTAAAATCAACACGTGTGACTTTGTCCGTGATGAATTCAGTTCCGAAGCGTTCTGCCTGATCTCTGAAATTGGTCATCAGTTCTGGTCCCATGACGCCCGTGGGAAAACCCGGAAAGTTCTCAACTTCCGTGGTGAGCATGAGTTGACCGCCCGGCTGATCGGATGTTGAGGACAGTTCGCCTTCAATTACCAATGGAGCAAGAGATGCGCGGGCAGCGTAGATAGCGGCGGTTAGGCCGGCCGGGCCTGATCCAATAATGATTACGTTACGAGCAGTGCTCACGGGTCCCTTTCATGGCGATGTTTCATAAGCACAATGCCTGCTACAAACAAGAGTGCACTTAAGACGAAATATGAGATCCAGACGCTTGCTTCGTGTGTGACCACGGCGTCAAGTGCAGCTTGCAGACCACGGGCGATAGCAACACAGACCAACACAAACAGACTGACTGCCCCAAGGCTGGCAAGAAACCCGAACACCACGACACGAGCAGACTTAACCAAGGGCCGAGTGGTGTGGGCACGAATAAAAACCACAATGCGGTCAATGAAGTCAACGCTTCGCTGAGCCCAGTGCGGGTCAGTCAGGGGGTTTGAGGGCATAGGTAAAGCCTAACGCTGAGCCTCTGAACTATGGCGCTGTGCCCGAAATGTCGAGACTTCCAACTTCTGCACAGTCATTGATTCGGACGGCAAGTAGTGAGTTGTCGGTATTCAAGAACAATGCAATTTCAACGCCGTTCACAATGGTCGTGGAAATATAGGTGGCATCATTCATCGTCATCATGCACGCTGCGAGCGCTGGTGCTGGCGCAATTGTTGTGGCAAGAGTTGTATTGCGGGTGATCTGTTGTTTGGGGTCGCGCGAGCCACTGCTCAATGCTCGACCAGCGAGTCCACCGCCAGCCACGAGGACGACCGAAGCCGCCGCAATGCTCAGCCATTGTGGTGGACGTCGTCGTGCAGTCGTTGTGAAGGCGTCGAGCGCTGCAGAAATGTGTGCATCACGCATTTCATCGGTTGCCAGAGGAACCGAGCGCAATGCCTCAAGTGCGGCCCGCTCAGAGGCAAAGTCGGATGACTCGGCTGAAAAATCGGATGACTCAGGTGTGTTGTCGCTAGGAGTCGTCATGTGGAACCTTCTGCTGTGGTCATCATCATCTGGGCTAATTGTCTTCGCCCTCTAGCAATTCGTGATTTTACGGTGCCAACGGGGATATCAAGAGTTCTGGCAATCTCGTCGTAATCCATGTCAGCAACATGGCGCAGCACGACAGGTATGCGAAAGTCCGAATCGACCTGTTGCAGGGCGTCAGATATCAAGATTTGGTCATCGATGTTGCCCATGTCGTCCATTGTGACCGAAATACCGTCCATTTTTTGGTCAGCAGGGTCCATCGGCAGAGGTCGGCGGCGTGTGCGGCGCACTTCGTCGAGTGAAGCATTGACCGCAATGCGGTACATCCAGGTGGTGATGCTGGACCGATTGTCAAATGCGTGGATTCCTTTGGCAATGGCAATTAGTGCATTTTGTGTGGCGTCATCGGCGCCACCGTGATCGATGACAATGCGATGACATACCGCCCGAATGGTGTTGTAGTGCCGATGCAGCAGGATGTTGAGCGCACCGACGTCGTTTTTGTGCGCAGCAGCTACAAGAGATTTATCGTCACGATCTATGTTTCTAATGTAGCCAATGTAATGGCGTGCTGTCGCGAGAAAAATCTATGCGGCCGTAAACCCAAGATCGCGAATAACGCCCTTGAAAGGGTTTGATGCACTGCACGTTGGGCTCGAGCCGATCTCTCTGAGCAAGAGCAAGATGTATGTGCCCGATGACGAGACATTAAATGTGGCGACACCTTCTTGGGTGGCGTACCCATTTGTGACGCGCGAACCCCATCCTTTCAGGCTGTCGGGGATACCAGCATCGGACGTGAAGATCTCAGCACTCCATGGCGCACTGCCCATATTAACTGTCATCTGCCCAGCACTAGAACGAGATAATTGCGTCACAATTCCCACACCGCGCTTTGAGCCAAAGTATTTGTCGCCGTAACAGAGTGTGGTCCAGACAGTTGCGGGATCATTGTCCGAGAGGGCACCGACCATTGCTTCGTTTTCTAATTTGTCATCACCGTTGGGGTCGTAACTTTTTAGTACAACAACAGTGACAGGAGAAGTGTCGACTGGTGCAACTTCTCTGGCGGCCCCTTGTGTTGGTGTGGGTATTGCCGGTGCTTTTGTATCGCGGAGTCCGCGCCATAAGAACATCACCATCACTGCGGCGACGGCGACCAAAATAATTGCTGGAGCCAAACTACGCAAAGTTGACGAACGGCGTGCAGGAGGCAACCCTTTGTCTACGTTGACCGCTTTTTTTGGTGTCGGATCGCGCAACGGTGCAGGCGTTGGCGCAACGACGGGCGCAGATTTTTGCCCCATGAGAGGGTCTTGTCCAGGGTTAGGAGCAACGCTCGTACTTGAGCCAGTACTTGTCCCAGTGCGACCGTTGCCAAGACCGACCGCTGGGGTTTGGGCATCAGGAGAACCAGCCAGGCTCGCTTGTAATGCAACAGCCACATCTGCACCGTTGTCGTATCGATGCTCTGGTCTGCGTTGCAACATTTTATGAATCACGGCCGTGAGGGCAAGCGGCACATGCGGGCACAAGGTGCTTAGCGGAGTGGCGTCACGTTGCAGACGACCAATCGCAATCGCTTGATCATTGGGGCCATTGAACGGAACATCGCCCGATAAACATTCGTACAACACAAGACCAAGCGAATATAGATCAGCTCGCCCAGTCAGGGATTTTCCTTGTACCAACTCTGGTGACAAGTACTTTGCAGTTCCCATCATGATGTTGTCATTCGTGAGATCTGCGATACCCGCAGTCATGCCTTCGTCGTCAGTGTCTTTGGCAATACCGAAATCGGCCAACAGAATAGTTCCGTCTGTATCAAGCATAATATTGCCAGGCTTGATATCACGATGAACAATATTGTTGTCGTGAGTATGTTTCAGTGCGAACGCAATAGAGCGACCAATGTGCACGGTAAGTTGTGGACTCAGTGTTCCAGGGATTGAAGGATTGCGGCGTCGCATATCATCGAGAGTCTCACGCAAACTTTTTCCTGCAATATATTTCATAACAACATAGAGGCGATTATTTTCTTCGACGATGTCGTAGATAGTCACAATATTGGGATGTGCAAGTCTGGCAAGTGCATGTGCTTCACGTCGAAATCTTTCAGCAACAACAGGATCGTCAGCAGTGTGAGTGCGCAGAAGTTTGACTGCCACTAGGCGGTTTAGTTGTAGATCAAAAGCAAGCCATACTTCGGCCATACCCCCGTGCGCCAACGATCGTTGTAACTCGTATCGGTTCCCGATCAAGGTCTGGGGTATGAGCGACGCAACCATTGGTGTTGCAAACGCTAGTTGGGCAACTAGGCACGAACGCGGAATGCCACACCAATTGTGCCGCGACCGGCATGACTACCGATGACGGGACCAATGTCTCCAACAACAATCTCACCCGAATAGACCTCTCGCAACGATGCAACAAATGCGTCAACGTCGCTGCATTGGGCATGTAAAACAGCGAGACTTTCGAGGTCTCCAGAATTTTTTACTGTCTCGTGCAAGAAGTGCAGAGCCTTCGTGCGAGTGCGTTGTCGTCCGGCCTCTTCGACGAGACCACCTCGTACTTCAATGATGGGTTTAATGGAGAGAACGCTCGCCATGAGGGCCTTGGCCCCACCGACACGTCCGCCCTTTTTGAGATTGTCAAGTGTGTCCAGCGCACCAAAAACGCGAGTGCGGGGGATGATGTCGTTGGCATGCGCCACAACGTCGTTGAGCGACGCACCACCATGGGCATATTGAGCGCATGAGACGGCGACGAGCCCAAGTCCAAGCGAGACGGTGCGACTATCGACAACCACGATGGGTATCTGGGCGGTTGTCACGCTTTTGGCGGCTAGTTCAGCGCTTTGCATGGTTGCTGAGAGCGATGATGACAGAGCAACAACCAAGATGCCAGTGGCCCCCTCGGCAATTAGGCGTCGATACGTGGCTTCATATTGTCCAGGAGACGGGGCAGTTGTTTCGGGCAGCACTGGCGAGGCAGCACATTGCTCCCAAAAGGCCTCCGCAGAGATTGAAGTGCTGTCAACAAAGTCTGCATCGCCAAAGCGAACGCTCAATGCGACAACAGAGATCCCCCACCTAGCAGCCAAGGCAGTTGGTAGATCTGAGGAACTATCAGTGACGATGCGAATACTCATGATGTAGAAACCGTAGTCGCTGGTGGGTCAGCCTTGGCTCGTCGGGCGGACCGCCATGAAAGCGCCCACCACAGCAGTAAAGCGGCGACCAGAGCAAGGCTGATGGGCTGTCCGAGCCCTGCCAGAAGATTCACGTTGGCCGTCAGAAGAGTGGGAGATGTCAATTGAACTTTTCCATCAGGTGTAGTGATACGCAAAATAATTGTTGAGACACCTTTTGATCGCACCACGGTAGGAACAACGACTTCAGTGGTGCTCTTGGGAGCCAAGACAATAACTGGTGGGTCGCTAGGAAATTTTAATTTTGGACTGCTCAAGACAACGCGTACCGTCAAAGACGAGGTCGACTTATTGCGCAACTGAAGTCGAATATCTGCGTCTTTGCTGCCCAATGTAAATTTGTTGCGGGTAGGGCGGCTTACTGCCGATGTCAAGTCTCGCATCGAGGCGCGAAGACCCGTGATATACGGATCACGCGCTTTTGTGGTTGTCGCCAAAATTGCCGACACGTATTCACTCCACAGGCTCACTTGTGGGTCTGTATCTACCAACATTGTGGTCAGGGATTTTCGCTGGGCTATAAGCACACTCGGAATCACATTTGGCGATTTGTCTTGTAGCACGGAAGAAAAGATCACGGTTGGTGTTGTCGCCAAAGGTGGCATGCTGGAAGACAAATCGCCAAATGTGATTCCGGGTGTCGCACCAAGTGCCGCTCCGAGGGTGGCTATTGTTTTGGGATCCGGAGAAGCCCCTGTCGTTGTAGCGAGCACTAGAGCAAGGTCTGCCACAGGGGTTGCGTCAACTAATAGGTCTCGCCTGGCCGCAAGTACCTCTGCTGCTACGAGAATCCCGATGCGTACTGGGTTATCTGCAGACCTATCGAGCAAGTCGGCAATGGCTGGGTCTGCGCGGCGCACTGAGAAGAATGAACCGTCTGCCAATTGGGCGTGTGCAATCGTGGCTGTCGCCCGCGTTTTTGTTGAACTATCCTGAGCCGAGTTCAAGAGCACAATTGAGTCGATGCCTTGTGTGCCAAGCAGTACTGCCGCACTGCGGGTGAGTGGTTCATGGGCAATCCAGACTTTGTTGGTTGTCGTTTGTGAGGGAAGAATTGTCTGTAGCGCATCTATACCCCGTTGTCGCTGCTCTGCGAAAAGGCCCCTTTGCTTGTTATCTGCTGCAGAAGACGGATCCATCGGAACATATGTCTGTGCATTGATCGAACGGTTAGCCAACGCGCTTGTAAGTTCTGCCAAGAGGGCTGTATCTTCTGCGTCGGTTGATGATGCCAAAGAAGTAAGTATTTCTGGTTGAAGTTCAATTGCCAGTGGTGCTGCAAACGACGACATGCTGTTCAGCAGGCGGCGCACTGCAGAACGCGTTTCTTGGGCGACAAAAATAGTTCCGTCTGGTTGAAGCGAAGGCGGTGTACGGTCTGCAATTACGAGCGACGTGGCGAGGCTTTGAGATGTATCGGTTGGATTAACTCTGGCGATAAACGTGAGCGTTGACGCGAGAATGGCTGAAGAATCTCGGGCGATAATGCTGACTGGGTAGACACCATACGCCTTTAAGTCAAGACCTGCCGTTGTGGCTTGACCAGGAGACAAAAACAACGGCAGCACAATATCAGTCCCGCGAGTGGCGAGCGCGGAAGTCAGATAAGTGACAGTATCGATCGTTTTTAGCGCCAGGTTGCCTTGTGAGATTGATTGCAATGAGTCCCGCGATGCGACACGTCGATTAAGACTGATTTCGATTGTGGTCGCTCGGGATGCCTCTTGCGGCAAGGTAACAACAAACTCGCTCGAAAGAAAACTTGTAACTGTAAAAGGCTGGCTGACGATGGTAATTGTGCCTGCGCCGCTGCTCTGGGCAGTAGATCGTTGATTACCAAAAGGCACCACCACCGCGAACATCACGGCAATCAGAAGTACGTAAAAACGCCTCATGTCGCTTGCTCTGATGTTGTGCGTTCCAGCACGGTGAGTTCATATGGCATCACTTGAAATCCAAACTTTTTGTATAACCCCAGGGCCCCTACGTTGCTTGTCTCGGTATTGACCACCACGTGTTCACAGTCTTGTCGCTCGAGCCACTGCAATCCATGAGCAAGTAACAAACTTCCAAGACCCGTATGCCAGAGATGCGGCTGAACCGCTAGCCGCTGAACGAACCCGGCAGTGCCAGTATGGGCTACCACGATGAACCCCTCGCATTGGCGATTATTAGTCATCGAAAAAATACGCGAACGCTGAGTGGCAAGCAGTGCATCACGAAGTGACATGGCATCGAGTGCCCACTTTGGTCCAAAGGCTGCGGTGTCGACACCCAATATTTGCGCCCGAGCGCTTTCTTGCATTCGTCCACCAAAGTGACGCATCTTGCGTGGACGCAGGTCTACGACTCGCGCTGAATTGGTGTGTAGCGGAGTTGTTGCTCGCAATAAAGAAAGCTCTTGGCACACTTCAAAACCCACCATACGTAACACCCGTTGCATTGACGGAGCCACTGCACTAGTGCGGATATGGCTGTAACCAAATTCTGCAACCTCGTTGAGCCACCCTGCAACGACCTCCAAAGACGGTAGCGATCGACTGTCATCATGAGCGCCAGTCATGACCAAAAATGCAGTGCTGGGATCACGTGGCCAACTGCGCAGGCTCACGGTGATGGCACCATCCCACAGCACATGGCCAACTTTTTGGGATGCGACACGAGGGTTCACCGTTTCTACCACGCAATGACCGTAGCGTTAGGTCTGCTATGTCCATAATCCCTCCCCGTTTTGCTCCCGTTTTTGAAGAAATGGCGCCCGTAGCGCAACGCTTTCGGGATGCTGGGCACCGCCTTTATCTAGTGGGCGGAACAGTCCGCGCCCTGCTGATGTCTTCAGACTCGCTCAAAGATCCGGCGACGATGGATTTCGACGCCACCACAACTGCCAGACCTGCAGAAATAAAGGCACTGATTTCTGGACTAGCCGACGCGGTCTGGACCCAAGGTGAGCGGTTTGGCACAATCGGTCTGAAAATTGGTGAACGTGCGTACGAAATCACCACCCATCGTGCCGAGGTGTATTCACCTGATTCGCGCAAACCCGATGTGGCTTTTGGTGACGATATCGAAACAGACTTATCGCGACGCGATTTCACAATTAACGCAATGGCTCTTGAGCTCACTAGTGATGCACCAGAACTTGTTGATCCATTTGGTGGCATGGCAGACCTTGTCGGGCGAGTCCTGCGCACTCCACTCTCGCCAGAAGAAAGTTTCAGCGACGATCCGTTGCGCATGATGCGTGCCGCACGATTTATTTCTCAACTCAAGGTCACCCCAGACGATGCACTAGTTGCTGCAGTTCGGGCGATGGCATCTCGTTTAGAAATCGTCTCAATGGAGCGCATTCATCACGAACTAGACAAGTTGTTGGTAACAGATTCACCAACCGCGGGTTTGTGGTTTTTGATGGATACGGGCTTAGCAGAAATATTTTTTCCAGAACTGCCAGCGATGCGGCTAGAGCAAGATCCGATTCATCGACATAAAGATGTTCTAACTCACACATTTGCAGTTGTAGAAAATATCAGACCTGATGCGTCCCCAGCATTTGATTTTCGCTTGACGCGCCTCGCTGCTCTGTTCCATGACATTGGTAAACCACGCACTCGGGCAGTCAAAGATGGCAAGGGCGTGACGTTTCATCATCACGAAGTCGTCGGAGCGCGAATGTCACGAGATCGTCTGCGAGCACTGAAGTATTCCAACGAAGATGTCACTGCCATTACAGAATTAGTTGCGTTGCACCTGCGTTTTCATACATATCAAATGGGTTGGACAGACAGTGCGGTGCGCCGCTATGTGCGCGACGCCGGAAGCCTGTTGGCAGAACTCAATGTGTTAACGCGCTGTGACTGCACAACACGCAACGAGCGCAAAGCACGAGTGTTATCTGAACGCATGGACGAACTCGAGGCTCGCATTGCAGTGTTGTCAGCCCAAGAAGAACTAGCCTCTTTGCGCCCAGAACTAGATGGTTTACAAGTTATTGAAATCTTGAATGTTCCTGCTGGACGAATCGTCGGAGCAGCGCTCGAGCACTTGATGGAAATTCGTCTTGAAGAAGGAATACTTGGTGACAAAGAAATTCGCCTTCGACTTATTGACTGGTGGGAGATCAACAAGAACGATGTTGCGTCGATGAAAGGGTCATCGCGCTCGCGTCGCTAAGACCCCAGTTTGCGCGCTCGCAGTAATAGTGCGGTGGGCGCGATTGCGCGCGGACGACGCACAGAGGATAGCTCGTACATTGTGTCAATCGCAAAGTTCGCTCGTTGCAGGGCCATCACGAGTTCACCAATAGCAGGCGACGTTGATCCGTATTGTCGTCGCGCAGTCAGGTCTTCGCCCTCAAAGATTGCAGCCGCGGGATGCTCAGAACAAAACACAAAACCGGCCTCTGGTTTTAAGACTCGATGAACTTGGCGAAACAAGCGCGAGTAATCATCATCGCGCCCCAAGGCGTGGACGCATAAAGCCAGATCAAGCGACGAACTCATGGCAAACCCAAGGTCAGCAATGTCGCCATTATGAAATTCGACTGCGACACCCGCGCGTTCTGTGGCGCGACGAGCATTGCTGATTAATTTAGCAGATGGATCAACGGCAATCGAACGGGCTCCGTGCTGAGCGAGTGCGATGCAATTGGGGACTAGCCCAAAGAGACCAAGTTCGATTGTGCGTTTGCCACGGACGTCTCCGCAGAGTCGCAACTGACCGTCGGTGCTTACGTCTAAGCCGTACGAAACGTCATGAAGAGATGAATTTGTGCCACGGGCGTCGGACATGACCCAAGTCTATGACTATTGTCCGTAGCAGTGAGTTTCTCTGCTGACATGCTGACCGGAACATCGGGCGTTGTTGACCATCGTCTTGAGCGTCGTGCCGTGATCAACGAATACAAACGCGGGCGCATCTCTCGTGATGCTGTTTGTGATGCCAACTCCGAATTGATCCGTGCTGCACGAAATCTTGGCGAGCCAACTTCAATACGTTGTCCAATTTGTGAAGAAGTCAATGTTGTCTTGCTGACATATGTGTTCGGTCACGGGCTTCCCAAGCACGGGCGCTGCGTGACAGAACGCAAAGAAGTCGAACGATTGCAACGAACCGACCACGACTACGCGGCCTATGTAGTCGAGGCCTGCCCTGGCTGTTCTTGGCACCATCTGTTGCGGGTATTGCCCATTGCGGGCAGGCGGCGGCGGTCTGTAGCCCAATAGGCAGCAGGACTTAGGCCCAACGCCCAGCTAGTGCTTCCAGGGGACCCCGAGAATCTCCACATTGGCCTTGATGGAAACGTGGCGAACAAGACAACCGTGTGGCGAGTCCACGTTTGCCCGATACGCTTTCCAAGTCATATTCACCCTGCCCCTTCGGGGGCTCCAAGAGCATTTGCGACTTGGAACCGAAGGGAGCTCACACGTTATGCGTGCCTACGAACTCATGGTCATTATCAGCGGCGATCTCGATGAGAACACTGCTCATGGTTGGCTAAAAAACATTTCTGCGTCTGTGACCGCTGCTGGCGGAACAGTGCATGGCAATCCCGATTGGTGGGGCAAGCGCCGTCTTGCCTATTTGATCAACAAGAAGTCCGATGGCTTCTATGCCGTCTTCAACGTCTTGGCTCCGGGCGGAGCACTTGACGAGATGGAACGCGGTCTGCGTATTTCTGAAGACATTATTCGACACAAGCTGATACGTCTTCCTGACCACGAAGCACAACGTCGCGGAATGCTCGCAGCGGCCTAGTCCGCTCGATCGGTTTTTCAACCCTGGCACACCTAGTCGTCACAATGTTTCGACACAGCAACGAAGGACAAAAAAATGGCAGATAACAACATCACACTCGTCGGAAACCTCACCAGAGATCCCGAACTACGTTTCACCCCCACAGGTCGCGGCGTTGCCTCTTTTGGCATTGCAGTAGGTCGTCGCTACCAGGTCAACGGTGAATGGCAAGAGCAAACCTCGTACTTCAACATCACGGCTTGGGGCCAGTTGGGCGAAAACGCTTCGGCAACTCTCAGCAAAGGCATGCGTTGCGTGGTGAGCGGTCGTCTCGAACAACGCGAGTACACCAACCGCGAGGGCGAGAAGCGCACCGCAATTGAAGTCGTTGCCGACGAAATCGGACCGAGCCTCAAGTGGGCAACCGCTCAGGTAGAGCGCAATCCTCGCGACTCAAGTGGTCAAGGTGGCGGTGGCAATCGTCCTCAAGGTGGTCAAACCGCAGGTGGGGACGAAAACCCATTCGGCGGCGAAGAAGAACCATTCTAAATATTCGTAATTTTTCCTTCACACAAAGGCAAGTAAAACAATGGTAAGTAAGACAAACAAAATTCGTAATGCGAAGATGAAAATTCGCAAGTTCAAAAAGAAGGCCAACCCCTTCAAGATTGACAAAGTTCCCTACATTGACTACAAGGACATCACCTTGCTGCAAAAGTTCATGTCAGACCGCTCCAAGATCCGCGGACGGCACATGAGTGGTACCAATGTGCAAGAGCAACGCGACATAGCCAATGCCATCAAGAATGCTCGCGAAATGGCTCTTTTGCCTTATACCAAGCGTGTTTCTAGCGTGAAAGCCCCTCGCTCTGGCGAAGGCCGCGGACGCGATGGTGACCGTCGTGGTGTCGAAGAAGCATTGTTGCAACTAGACGATGCATCGATTGCCTCAAGCACAGTGTTCGCCGATGATGAAATCTCAACTCCAACAACCGACCAAGTCACACAGACAGCGGACGCCGAAGACGAAACAGTGAAGGCCTCATCATGAAAGTTATTTTGCGCGAAGACATTGCCGGTGTCGGACGTCGTGGCGACATCCTCACAGTTGCCGACGGATACGCCCGAAACTTCTTATTGCCCCTCGGCAAGGGATTAGTGGCCACCGATGGCGTAATCAGCCAGGCTGCAGCCATGCGCAAAGCCCGTGACCTGCGCGAAGCAGCAGATCGTGGTGCCGCCCAAACAATTGCAACCGAACTAGCAAGCAAGACAATCATCATTAAGGCTAAATCTGGTGCGGAGGGTCGTTTGTTTGGTTCTGTTACCACTGCAGATATCGCATCAGCCCTAGCAGCTCAGATCAACCTCACGATTGACCGCAAAAAGATCGTGACTAAGCCCATCCGCACGACTGGTGCTCACTCTGCAAAGGTGCGACTTCATGCTGATGTCGAATGTGCCTTCACGCTCAGCGTCATCCCTGGCTAATCACGGGTTATCCACCCCTATCCACAGGATGTCGTTACTGTCCACAGCGCTATCCACAGTGAAATCGCAGGCTTATCCCCTAGCGATACACAGGCATTTACAGGCATAGTAAGAGCCTCCATGGCAAACAATCCCGCTCCCGATAACAATGTTCGTCGCATCACGCCGTTGCAGCGGGTACCTCCGCATAATCTCGACGCCGAAGCATCGCTATTGGGTGCAATGTTTTTGTCAGAAGAAGCAATCAGTCTCACTGTTGAGCGACAACTGCGCGGCGACGATTTTTACAAGCCTGCGCATCAAGATATTTACGAAGCAATTCGTGCACTAGTTGGTTCGGCCCAGGCTGTTGATCCGGTCACTGTCGGCGACGAACTACGTCGTACTAAAATGCTTGACGAAATTGGTGGTCTGGATTATTTATTGGAGCTACAAAACTCCACGCCCTCGGTGACGAGCGCTGATCGATACATTAAAATTGTTCGCGATACTGCTCGTTTGCGTCGCTTGATTCAGACCGCTACACAAATTGCTGAGATCGGGTACGGCGAACCAGACGATGTCATAAAAGCAATTGATGATGCGGAACAAATGGTTTTTGATATTGCCGAAGAAGATGTCACCGACTCGCTCCACAAACTCAACACCCTGACCCAAGAAGTCTCCGATATTTTGCAAGAACGCTTTGACAAGAAGCAAAACATCACTGGCGTGCCGACTGGATTTTATGAACTAGATAAGTTGTTGTCTGGACTACAACCCGGCACCCTCAATATCGTTGGTGCTCGTCCGGCAATGGGCAAGAGCTCATTTGCGCTAGCCATTGCCGTCAACGTTGCTAAGAAAACTCGTCAGCCGGTTGTGTTTTTCTCACTAGAAATGAGTGCAACCGAACTCACACAACGTATTTTGTCTGCAGAGTCCCAAGTGGACTCAGAGCGATTGCGCTCGGGTCGTTTGTCAGAGCAAGATTGGACAAAACTCAGCGAAGCAATCGGCCGACTTGACGTGCCTTTGTATATCGATGACAACTCAGCAATTAGCGTGACCCAGATTCGCCAAAAAATTCGTCGCATCGCCCAGCGTGACGGATCACCAGCACTCATTGTGATTGACTATTTACAATTGATGGGCGGTAGCGATAGCGGAGAAAGTCGCCAACTTGAGGTCAGCGCAATCAGTCGTAAATTAAAGCTCTTGGCCCGTGAATTTAATATTCCAGTTATTGCGCTGAGTCAGTTAAGTCGCGGACTCGAGCAAAGAACAGAAAAGCGACCACAGTTATCAGACTTGCGCGAATCAGGTGCTCTTGAACAGGACGCAGACGTAGTTATGTTTATTTATCGCGACGAACTCGTCAACCCAGTAACGGACGAAACACGTGGCTGGGCAGAGATCATCGTAGGTAAACACCGCTCTGGCCCGACAGGCATCAAGAAGTTGCTCTTCTTGGGACATCTCACAACATTTGCTAACCCCGCTCGCAGCGAGTTGTAGTCAAACGGTTTTAGTCACACGGTTTCGCGTACTGCTGTAGATGGCCAAATGGTGAGTTTGGCATCTTTGTCAGTGGGTGGCGAGTCTTGCATCATTAACTCATAGGCGTGTCGTTTTTCGTCTTCTGCGAATTCACGCAAGGTATGGCAGAACTCGACCGTATTGCCATCGGGGTCAGATGTATAAATACTGATGCAGAACTCATGATCAACTTCAGTAACCGTATGGCCGCTCGCACACCACACTGCGCGTCGCTCGTCTAAAAACTCACGCGTCGGTGCGTCGTATGCGAAATGATTCACCCAACCAGGCAAACCTGCTGTGGCGTTGAGATTAGTGGGGTAGTTGGCTCCGATTGTTTTGTCGTGTAGTTCCCAAAAGGCGATCATGCCATCTGAACCGGTGTCATAAAAATAATGGCGCGACCAACCGTCTGACCCAGGAACAGGAGCGATGACGGTCTTGACAAGAGAGAAACCCATCAGGTCTGTGTAGAAGCGATGGGTTGCGGCTGTGTCGTGTGTAGCAAGTGCAACGTGATGAAACCCCATGAGCCTGAGTGTAGCGATAAGTATGTAGAGGTGTTCTTAGGCGAAGATCTTTTAGCGTGGATGGTGCTGGCGTTGGGTGGCGCACTTGCGGTGGGCAACCTACTGGCAGTGTTGCGACCACCTCCATCGGTCCATGATGATGGGGACCTTGAAAAAGCACCAATTGCTCGAACAGGACTGATGATTGTGGTCGGAAGCATTGCGTCTCTATGGGCAATTGCAAGTTTGCTGGCGGGCTAACGGGACACGGCTTGTTCGAGTAAATC
>SHUT01000069.1 GCA_009691255.1 Ilumatobacteraceae bacterium | reverse complement strand
TTTTCAGGAGTCGTCTTGGTGATCTCACTGAAGTCAGAGACCGTCTGAAAACGACGACCAGGACTGGTGGGTTTGCGTTTGCGAATAGCCATGACTTACTCAGCTTTCAAACAGCGAGATTTTGTTTCCCGCTGCAAGGGTGACGATGGCGCGCTTTGTACTTGGGCGCTTGCCAATACGGTTGGTGTTACGTGTCCGCTGCAGTTTGCCTTTGCGGTTTACGGTGTTAACTCTCAGAACTTTGACACCCCAAATTGCTTCGATGGCATCATGAATTTCTGGCTTTGTTGCATCTGGATGTACTTGAAATGTGTATACATCGGACTCCATGAGGCCGTAGCTTTTTTCAGATACAACCGGGGCAAGGATGATGTCGCGTGGATCTTTCATTTGTCGCCTTCCTTGGCCATCGGCAGGCTTGCTTGAGTGAAAACAAGCCAATCGTTGCAGAGTACGTCATAGGCATTTAGTTCTGTGACGCTGACGATTTGTACATCAACAACATTTCGCAAACTTTTTGCCACGGCATCGTCTTGAGGTGTAAGCACGACAAGTACTTTGCCTTCGATGCCGATCGCCTTCAGGGCCGTGATAGCACTCTTGGTGCTGGGCGTTTCAATGTTCCATGAATCAAGAACAACGATGCGACTAGCAAGATTGCGATCTGACAGAGCAGAGCGCAATGCCAAACGCACCATTTTGCGAGGTGTTCGTTGGGTGTATTTGCGTGGACGAGGTCCGAGCGCAATACCACCACCGGTGTAATGAGGTGCACGTATAGAACCTTGTCGAGCGCCACCGGTTCCTTTTTGGCTAAATGGCTTCTTGCCACCACCAGAAACTTCGGCGCGTGTCTTGGTGCTTTGAGTACCAGCACGACGATGCGCAAGTTGGGCAGTGACTACTTGGTGCATCACTGGCACATTTGGTTGAATTGAAAAAAGTTCGTCTGCAAGTTCGACTGTTCCCGATTTCTTGCCTGAAATATTTGTAAGAGATACTGAGGCCATTTTCAGTTCGCCTTCACTGCGTTGCGAACGATGACAACGCCACCGTTAGGACCGGGTACTGCACCGCGCACCAACAACAAGCCACGCTCGAGGTCAGCCTGCACAACGACAAGATTGAGCGTGGTGACTTGATCGTGTCCCATGTGACCCGCCATGCGCAGACCTTTGAGTACACGACCCGGAAACGAACATGAACCAATCGAACCAGGAGCACGATGGTGTTTATGGTTACCGTGACTCGCTCCTTGTCCACTGAAGTTGTGGCGCTTCATTCCGCCAGCAAAACCTTTACCGCGACTCACCGCAGTGACATCAACTTTTTCTCCAGCAGTCAATGTGTCGACACAAATTTCTTTGCCGACTTCAAATCCATCAACAGAGTCAAGACGCAGTTCGACAAGACGTCGACCAGCTTGTACGCCTGCTTTGGCGAAGTGTCCCGCCTCGGGCTTGTTGAGTTTGCTTGCGTCTTGGTTTCCGAACGTAACTTGAACGGCGTTGTAGCCATCTCGCTCAGTTGTTTTTACTTGGACGACGCGCGCTGGGTCGACGCGCAACACGGTGACAGGGATGATGCGTTGGTCATCTCCCCAGATCTGTGTCATGCCGACCTTTTCGCCGACGATCGCTCTTTGTGCCATGGTGGCAACCTTTTCTTTTAAGTTAAAATTTCTGCGTGCTTCATACAAATGCTCCGCACGACTATGTCGGCGGAGCACCTATTTGAGTTGTGCCATGCGGTTCCACCGAAGTGGCCTACATAGACGTCGATTGTTTGGACCAAACGACGGTCAAGTACTTGAGGAGGAACGAATCCCTCATTCAGGAAAGCAAAACTCTATCGGCAGAACTTGTGTATTTCACAGGGACAATGCCCAGAATTTTGGAGTCTTTTCAGGTCGGGAATCTGGCTCGTAACCACTCCACCACGACCTCAATGGCTTGGCGCCGATGACCCTCTAAATAGTGCGGCGCGCCCACCATTTCGTGGTACGTGGTATCGGCGGCTCCTGCACTTGCCACGATTTCCTTGGCCTGCCAGACCCGAATCTCAGTATCTGCTGTTGGATGCACCAAAATCGTGGGCAACTTGACCTGGGGCATGGTATCTGCCAACTTGGCATGGCTTGACAGCCCCGACCAGGTGCTTAGCCAGCCCCGATTGGTCATGGTTCGGGCTAGTCCACCTCGACCGTAATTAGCCTCAAAAGGGTCTGGAAAGGCAAACAGACTCCCTAATGGACGGTCGTCGGGGTCAATCGTCAGGTCTAAATAGGCTGGATCAGCCAAAGTCCGATAAATCGTCAGATATTTGGTAAATACTCGGCGGGCTCGCAGATCACGCCAGATTTCCAGGTTTTTGGCTTTATCTACCCCTCCCAAAGCCAGACCAGCTGCCTCGGCATCAGCCAGAGATGCCTTGGCCACCTCATCAATGCGGGACACTCGCGCCACTTGGGCGGCCCGATATGTGGTGAGCCAGTCAGAGTCATAGTGACTCTGCTCTGGCCACGGGCGCCAGCCATTATCGGGGTTGTACATATCTAGTTCGGGGACACGACTAAAGGGATCGCTCTCGTCTGCCACGGATGGGTCGATCACCTGCAACATGAATACGCCTTCCCCGGGATGCGCCGCCATTCCGATCCAGCCATCCCCAATTCCAAGCTGAGCATTAGCCATTGCCATCAGCGAACCACCACCTGAGTTACCCAGTAGCACAACCGCTTCTGCGCCTCGTCGCACCACCTCATCGAATGCTGTCTTGACGTCAATGATGCAATTTTCGTGCAGACAGTCTGTGTCGTTGTTGATGTAGCGGGTAGAAAATCCAAACACCGCATACCCCGCCGCCGCCAATAACGGACACGCATAGTGCACGCTGAAATCACCGCGTGGATGGGTCAAGATGACTGCTGTCTTCCATTTCTTGCCCCGAGGTGGCGTCCACAGAAGTCCGCGGACAAGCGCTCCATCAGGTGAAACAAGCCTGATTGACTCTCGTGGAATCTTGACACCAGGATCATCCTCTGGCATCGGCCAGTAACCCAGCCCGAATGGTCGTCTTCCTCCGAGATGTACGTCAAGATCTTGCATACACCGACATTACGCTCTTGCAATGCAGTTGGTGACAGCGCAACATGTGGAGACATATCGACAAGACGGAGCCGTCCTCTTGCGTGGCGTCATTACCCAAGCAACGGTTGACTCACTCGCCCAAGGCCTCGCCGCCAATATGGCCTCGCCAAGTAAATGGGCCAACGACTACACATCAAGTACTGAGGCCGGTCGCTTCTTTGACGACTACGTCAATTGGCAGCGCATCTCGCAGTATCAAGATGCAGCGCTGCATGGAGTTCTACCCACTATCGCCGCCGCATTAATGAACACGTCACAACCACGATTTTTTCATGAGCATGTATTGGTCAAAGAAGCAGGCACAGCCACCCCTACTCCGTGGCACCATGACGACCCGTATTACGGAATCGACGGCCTTGACAATGTCAGCCTCTGGATCCCATTAGATGATGTTCCAGAATCAATTGCGTTGCGCTGTCTTATTGGTAGCCACAAGTGGGGCGAGAGATATATTCCGAATCGCTTTATCGATCAGTCGCCCTATGCCAACAACGCAGACGGATTCTTAATAATGCCGACTGCCCAAGAACTAGAAATGCGTGGTGAGATCAGAACTTTTGCTGCCTTACCAGGCGACATTGTTGCATTTCATTTTCGTACGTTGCATAGTGCGCCAGGCACTATGGGGCATAACTCTTCTCGTCGTGTAATCAGCCTGCGTTATCTAGGCGACGACGCGCGTTGGGCAACTCGTCCATGGAAAACCTCGCCTCCGCTAGAGGCCAACGGTTTATTAAATGGCGATCTTCTTGACATCGAACGTTTTCCTTTGTGTAAGTTGTCGTAGAAGTTTTCTAGCTGCTCTTACGCACGACGAGTTTTGCCCTCAGTGTTAGGCGCGCTCCTTTGCGCAGCACGTTAATAATAATCTCATCACCCGGAACAGAGTCGCGAACAATTGCAATCAATGAGCCTTGACCTGTAATGGGCTGGTCATTGACCTCAAGAACAACGTCATCCACTTTGAGCCCAGCTTTTTCTGCCGGAGAATCGGTAGCGACTTGAGATACGACTGCCCCCTGTCCACCGTCACTGCGATCAGATAGTCCGACTCCTAAATACCCCTCAGGACGCGCCGTGCCACTTGCTTGCTTGCGCAACACGGGTACAACGCGGAGCACTTCGCCAACTGAAATAGCAAAACCAATATTGTTTGCGGCAGTCGAGGAGTCTCCGCGAGCGACTGCTGTATTTATGCCAATGACTTGCCCACTCATGTTGATGAGTGGTCCGCCAGAGTTGCCAGATGAAATTGCTGCATCTGTCTGAATCAATGCATTCAGTGCACCACTTTCTACTGTGAGCGTGCGATTAAGTGCCGACACGATTCCGGATGTCACGCTTGGCCCACCATCTAGATAGAGTGCGTATCCAACCGCAACTACCTGATCCCCAACTGCGATGCTGAGTGGATCAGCAAGTGTCGCTGCAGTGAGTCCACTTGACTGACGCAACTTGATGAGTCCTAGGTCATTGCCTGGATCAGTTCCGAGTACATCTGCAATGCGTGGCTCAGTTTCGCCACCAAGCCGCACACGCACACTAGATGCGCCTTCAATGACATGGTTATTGGTGAGTATTTCGCCATCGCTGCTCAGGATCACACCTGTACCAATTGCTTCGCCTGAGCCAGTCACGGCATCAATGGTCACCACACTTGGGGCAATTACATTTGCGGCCTTGGCGACACTTGATGTTCCGACTGCGGCCTTACCAACTGGAGGGGCAGTGACCAGTGGTCCATCCACTGATATATTTTCATCTTGGGCGTACTGAGCTCCCAAAAAACCAGCTGCTCCTGCCATTGTAAGAAAGATGGCAGTTGAAATAAACTGCGCCGCAAGACGACGACCGAGCCTCTTGTTGGCTGGCAATTGGGGTGGCTGGTTGATCCAATGTGAGTCACTCATACTTATTTCTTATCTCAATAGTCAACCAAAAAACAATCATAAAGATAAGAATCTAGTAAAAATTATCCCTGAATCTTAATTTCGATATCAACGCCCGCTGGCAATTCGATCCGTTGGAGCGAATCAATTGTCTTGGCGTTTGGCTCGATGATGTCAATGAGACGCTTATGAATGCGCATCTCGAAGTGTTCACGGGAGTCTTTGTCAACGTGGGGTCCACGCACAACCGTAAATCGGTGCTTGTCCGTTGGCAACGGAATGGGGCCGATTATTTTGCAATCGGTACGCCCGACTGTCTCGACAATCTTTCGTGTCGATTGATCAATGATGACATGATCAAATGCCTTGAGGCGGATGCGGATGCTACTTTTTGCCATTGTTTCGTCCTATCACTTGAAAATCTTGGTTACGCGACCAGCACCCACAGTGCGACCACCCTCACGGATGGCGAACCGCAAACCCTCGTCCATTGCAATTGGCTTGCCCAACTCCACTGTCATCATGACATCGTCACCAGGCATCACCATTTCGATTCCGGACGGCAATGTCACGGTACCCGTGACGTCGGTGGTGCGGAAGAAGAACTGCGGACGATAGTTGTTGAAGAACGGCTTGTGACGGCCGCCTTCTTCTTTTTTCAGAACGTATACGTTGCCCTCAAAGTTGGTGTGAGGAGTGATTGACCCTGGTGCACAAAGCACCTGTCCACGCTCGACGTCTTCTTTTTTGGTTCCGCGCAACAATGCTCCGATGTTGTCTC
>SHUT01000068.1 GCA_009691255.1 Ilumatobacteraceae bacterium | reverse complement strand
CCGCTCAAACCAAGAGATCGTCGTCGGGTCTGTTCTGCCGATACCGCCCGACTACCACGCGCTGCGTGCTTCGAACAAAGATCTTGCCAGCATGTGGCGCGTGGCAATGAGTTCGGCGTTACAAGATGTCTTTGAAAGTGGGCACAGCATTGCAGGCGTTGGGGAGCAGGGTTATGTTGTAGGGGTGAGAAGCGAAACTGCGTGATGAGGCTGGAGTCAGTTGAACTAATCCGCGTCAAGATGCCACTGGTGAGGCCGTTTAGAACGTCCTTTGGGGAGCAGACCGTGCGAGATGTTCTGCTGGTCAATGCCTATACAGGCGATGGTCATGGCTGGGGTGAGTGTGTTGCTCAGGTTGATCCTTTTTATAGCGAAGAATTCATTGATGGTGCCCAAATGGTTCTTGAGACGTGGCTGATTCCACAAGTGCTGGCTCAGCAAAGTGTTGTCGCCGAAGATGTACCCGAGTTGCTCAAGAACATCAAGGGCCATCGCAGTGCAAAGGCTGCGCTTGAGATGGCGATACTTGATGCGCAGTTGCGCGCGCGAGGGCACAGTTTGTCGCGGTATCTAGGTGGTGTGCGTGACACGGTTGAGGTGGGCGTATCAGTGGGTATCACTAACTCAGTTGATGAACTACTAGATGTCGTAGCCGGTTATGTGGCAGACGGCTACACGCGTGTGAAACTCAAGATTGAGCCAGGTTGGGATGTTGAGCCGGTTCGTGCTGTTCGTGCACGTTTTAATGATTTGCGCTTACAGGTAGATGCCAACACGGCGTATCGGGTTGGTGATATCGAGCATCTCAAAAAACTAGACGAATTTGGTTTGTTGTTAATTGAGCAGCCCTTTGAAGAAGATGACTTAGCGACGCATGCGTTATTTGCTCAGCAGATTTCGACGGCAGTGTGTCTTGACGAGTCAATCGTGTCGACGCGCAGTACAGAAGTGGCTATTGATGCAGGTGCGTGTTCAATCGTCAATATTAAAGTGGGTCGCGTGGGTGGTTTGATTGAGTCGCGCAAGATACACGATCTCTGTGTGTCTCGCGGAGTCGATGTGTGGTGTGGAGGCATGCTTGAAAGTGGTGTAGGAAGAGCGGCCAATGTGGCGCTTGCCTCGATGAGTGGTTTCACGTTGCCGGGCGATATTTCGGCGAGTAATCGGTATTTTGCTCAAGACATTACCGAGCCGTTCGAGCTAGTTGGTTCTTGTCTAAAAGTGCCAACCGGTCCAGGGTTAGGCGTCACTGTTGATCAAGAGATGCTCGCGTCTTTAGGCGCAGTTCGCACGCATATCACCGGGCGCTGACAAACTATTTTCCGCGGAGTTGAGCAACCACTGGGGCAAATGACTCCATATCTTGAGCACCAACGATGACGTAACTAAAACCCCAGCGATCTCTGCGCTCGAGTAGGTCTTGGACGATTTGTGCTGGTGAACCAACGAGTGCAAATGGCGTTTGGGCAATCATTTCTGGTTCAACTCTGATCATTTTAGAAATGTTTTGCATTGCAGTGCCACGATCGTCGGTAACGCTCACAAAAAAAGCACGGATATTCATTTCGATGTCGTTGATACGGTCACCAACTGCGTCGAGCACGATGTTGACCTTGTCGTTAACAGCCTCAGCTGTCATGCTGGCAATTGCATCGGGACCAACGACTCCAGCAGTCATAGTGCCGTTGATGCCAATAATGTCGGCAGTGCGAGCCGCATAGGTGAGTACGCGTTTGCCACCCCCACCAATCAGAACAGGCGGACAGGGTGTCTGAATTGGCTTTGGGAGTCCGTCATAGTCGGTGATGGTGTAGTGCTTGCCAGAAAAACTAAAGGCACCTGGAGCCATTGCGCCGCGGATGACCTGCATGCCTTCAATGAAACGATCAATGCGAACACCTGGCGAATCGTAGGGCATTCCTGCTTGCTGATAGTCGCTGATCATCCATCCAGCACCAATGCCAAGTTCAAGACGACCGTCTGATAGCAAATCCATTGTCGCGAGTTCTTTGGCCAAGACAACGGGATGTTTGTAGTCGTTGTCCCACACAAGTGCGCCAATGCGCAATGTGGAGGTGGCATCGGCGATTGTCATCAACGCCGGAATCGGGGCGAGTTGGTCGCTGAAATGGTCGGGCATAGTGAGCACATCAAAACCGTTGTCTTGAGTTTTATGCGCAAGATCGATCCACTCTGCGCGCGAGTTGGCATTAGATGCTTGGACGCCAAAACGAAAGGGACGGTGGGGGAAAGGAGCCATTAAATAACCGTAGCAATTTGATGTTGTGTGGCTATAGGCGTGCGGCAGTACGGTGGAGGCGTTGTGAAGAAACTATTTCGAGCGCATTGGTTGATGCGATTGGCAGTCATCGTGGTGGCTGGTGCTCTATTGGTGACTGGAGTCGCGGTAGGCGCAGCCCCCCATGTCTGGGCGGTATTGCATGCTCACCATGAGACAACGCTTGCTCTGCCTTCATTTGGGGGGTTGGCAACTCGCAGCCAGTTGGTAGATGTGTCTGGCAAGCAGGTGGGCGTTTTTGAATTAGAAAATAGTCAGCCGCTGTCAATTGATGACGTGCCAGCGGATGTGATTGCTGCAGTCTTGGCTGTCGAGGATGCCGAATTTTACTCACACAACGGGGTCAACTTGCGCTCGCTCGTCAGAGCTCTACTTTCTAATGTGCAATCTTCAGGGGCGAGACAAGGTGCATCTACCATCACCCAGCAGGTGGTGAAAAACGAATACCTGGCAGGACTCGAACGCGATGGACGCTACAAGGTGTTGCAAGCACGGTATGCAGTGATGCTCGAAAAACAAGTGCCAAAGAAAATCATTCTTGAGCGCTATCTAAACACCGTGTATTTCGGCAACAATGCCTACGGGCTGCAAGCAGCAGCCGAAGTATATTTTGGAGCAGATGTAAAAGATTTGTCTCTTGTGCAGGGTGCTTTCTTGGCGGGTCTCGTGCGTGCTCCGTCAACATATGACCCGATCAGACGGCCCGAACAATCACGGCGTCGCTTTGCCCAATCTGTGAAGAGGCTCGTCGATACTGAGTTGATGACCCAAGACGTAGCAACGACCACCCTGGATAATTGGAGATTGCCAGAGAGTGTGCAGAGTGTTCCGCAACGCGCTGTTAGTCGAACGTATTTTACTGAAATGGTGAAGGACTATTTGTTGAATAGGACAGACATCCTGGGAGCAACGTATAGGGAGCGATACAACACATTGTTCCGCGGGGGACTCAAGATTACGACCACGCTAAATGCCAATGCTCAAGTGTCTGGAGAACTTGCAGCCCTAGCGCAACTCCCGGTGAATAAGGCAGGTATCCAAACATCAATGATGTCGCTTGACACAACGACAGGCGCAATTCGTGCGATGGTCGGCGGTCCGGGATTTGTTGCAGGACAAAGCGAAGTAAATTTAGCTCTTAGGCGGCGCCAGACTGGGTCAAGCGTTAAGTTTTTCGTTCTAGCAGCAGCTCTTGAAGCAGGCGTCGAAGCAACAGACCTCATTGATGGCACACTGCCGTGCACGTTTCCTAATCCAGATTTACCATCAGAACCATTTTTGATCACCAAAGGCGTGAGCAAACCACTCACCACGCTCGAAGAACAAACTTGGCTGTCGATCAACTGCGCATATGCCCGTTTGGCACAAATCGTCGGACTCCATCGTTTGGTGGAGGAGGTGTACAAGTTGGCGTCGTCAAGTTATCTATCGCCAGAGACTTACAAGATTCAGCCTTATGCAAGCTTCTCGACTGGGGCAAATGAGTTAAGCCCTCTTGACATGGCTTCAGGAGCACAGACAATTGCAAACGGCGGCCTGCATATGGAGCCATATTTTGTCGAGAAAATCGAGGGGCCAACTGGTGTTTTGTTTCAGCACGAGATTGCAGGCAAACAAGTGATCTCTAAAGAAGTTGCCGACAAAGAAGTTGCGATCCTTAAGAACACGCTTACGAAGGGCACAGCTCGCAGGACGCCGCTAGACAAAAAACGTCCTGCGGCTGGCAAGACCGGGACACAAGCCGAAAATACCAATGCGTGGTTTGTGGGATTCACAAAACAACTCACTACTGCAGTCTGGGTAGGAGACCCCAAGGCCTATACGCCAATGGTGAATATCCCAGAATTCAAAGCAGTAGGTGTTGCCAATGTTCAGGGGGCAACTTTTCCGGCGCGTATCTGGAAGGCGTATATGGACGCAGCGCACGCGGACTTGCCAATAATTGATTGGGAATCACCTGTCGCTCAGACCAGAAATCCGATTCGGCTCTACCTGCCAGGAGTCGATTGTCTGGCGCAAGTGGTGTCGGGGAAATTGCCGCGTGCACTCACTGGGCCTGTTGTGACGATCGCGCCTGATGCAATTACAACGTCAACGACTACTACCACAACGACCACTACTGCGGTCACTGCTACCACCATCGTTGCGCCCGTGCCAGTTGTGACGACACCAGTTTCGCGCGGCCCCGTGGTGAGCATCGTCAACCCTGGCACCACGATTGCGCCAACTATGCTTGATCCACTCGTGGCTGTCGTCGGTGTTGATCCCGAAAAATATTTAGTGTATGACTGTGCAAAAGGTGTACCAAGATCTGTCAAAGTCACAGTGAATGCAGGATGAATCGCCTAAGTTGATATAGATGTTTTTGTGGTTTTTTGGTACAGCAGTTTTGTCGGTGTGGTTTGTGTTTCGTGACGACCGTTTTGATTATCGACTATTGCTTGTGGGGGCCATTCTCCCAGATGTGATTGATATTTTAAGTGGGGGTGCCTGGGTCATGCATTCTGTCCTCGCAAGTATCACGGCTTTGGCAATTGTGATGATTATCACTGCAGGACGTAAACCATCTCGTCGCCGTTTGCTTGCGTTGCCGATTGGCATGTTTATGCATTTGGTATTTGACGGAGCGTTTGCGGCAGCTCGACTTTTTTGGTGGCCACTTGCTGGGTTTTCTTTTCATGATGCACAACTCCCAAGCGCCACACGCATGGGGCTTAATGTCTTGTTGGAAATCATCGGAGCAGCAATTTTAATCTGGGCGTGGCGGCAGTTTGATTTGTCGTCGGGCGCGGCCCGACAGCACTTCATCTCAACTGGGCAACTGCGAAGCATCGAAAAGGAGTAAATAAAAGATGTTGATACTGGTGCGTCACGGAAGAACTATCGCCAATGCGCAGGCCTTGCTGCAGGGGCATGTAAATCATCCACTTGATGAAGTCGGCATCGATCAAGCACGCCGAGTGGCGCGAGTGCTCAACGATTTGTATCCAGAAGCACGAGTGGTCTCTAGTCCGTTGCTGCGAGCGCATCAGACCGCAGAGGCTATATCGGCAGCAGTCACTATTGACGATCGTTTCATTGAACTCAACTACGGAGACTTTGATGAGTTGGCGTTAACTGATGTATCGCCCGATATCTGGGATCAGTGGCGCTCCGATGAGCATTTTCGGCCACCGCATGGCGAAAGTTTGCACGAACTTGATATTCGTGTCCATGAAGCATTGCGTGATCTCAGCGCGGAGGCCCGTAGCCAAGATGTGATCGTGGTGACGCACGTATCACCGATCAAGAGTGCGGTGACGTGGGCCTTGGGTGGCGATGCGTCAATGACATGGAGATGCGCATTAGATAGGGCATCAATTACGCGACTGACAATTGGACCGCGTGGCGCGTCGCTGGCAGGTTTCAACGACACCGCACATTTACTAGAAAAATAGAAGCGACCAGTGACGGTGAGTCGGTCTATAAGCGGGATCCTGTCCGCGCGCACAAGTCGCGCTGTGTGACCATCCATCTACGCGGCCTACCCGGAGGTTGCCTTGCGGCAAACGAGCCGTTTATGCCTCCTGCATGGCCTTGCTCCAAGTGGGGTTTA
>SHUT01000067.1 GCA_009691255.1 Ilumatobacteraceae bacterium | reverse complement strand
TGACTGGTAATTCTCGTCTGCCATTTGTATGTTACCGCCCCACACATCAGGGGGACTGATAAGCGGGATGGGGGAGAAATGGTTAAGAGATCGTTAGCACGGTTTCAACAGGGTCGATTCGAGATCTCTGAGATTGTAATCGGAATGGTCATAATTGTGACTGCAGTTGTGCTGTTTGTGGTCTTTGCAATGAACGGCAAAGAATCTGTAGCGGTTGTGGCAACTAAGACCCCTATGCAGGTAGGACATGTTATTGATGCCAGTGAGTTGGTAGCCACGAGTGTGCCCGTAGGAGTTGCACAACTATATTTTTCAGTTGAGCAAGCACAAGAAGTAGTGGGTCAGGTGATGTCCCAGGCAGTGACCCAGTCAGGCCCGTTGCCTCAATCTGCTGTATCGCGCGTGGATATGTCACTGAAACCCCAAGAGGCACTCACTGCAGTATCACTTAATCAAGGATCTTTCCCGCCCCACTTGGCTGTGGGTAACGCAGTGCGCATTGTTGTCACCCCGGCAGCTGACGGCTCTGGCGGTGCAGTAAAAACACTGACCGAAGTTGTGGTGGTGCATGACATCACCCAGGCCAGCGACGTGCAACAAAATACCGTGGTGACATTGCGTGGAAGTGTTGCACTTGCTGAACAGATTGCCGCCTCTGGTCCTGTGCATTTGTCAATCGTGGCGGTGCCGTCATGATGTTTACTAAAACAGAAGTTCCTGCAGTGCGTACGCGTCTCTTGTCTGAACTCACCAAGACAATCGGCAGCGCCTTGGCAGACGACCGATTAGAACGTGATTCAGCGTTAAAGCCTGCACCTACCGACATAGACGAACGTCATCTTGCACGCATGACTGCAGCTTCAGAAATTGCTAAACGGCGTAGCGTTGCAGACCCTGCAGTGGCATCAGCTGTCTTCACAGAGAGCGAAGAACATGGAATTATTGATGAAGCTATTGCTCGAGTATTGGGTCTTGGTCGTCTTGAGACGTTGCTTGACGATGATGAGATTAGCGACATCCATGTGCGCGGATGTGCCAAAGTCTGGGTGAAACTGCGTGACGGATCACGTCGTGAGTGCGATCCGATTGTTGATAGCGATGAAGAATTAGTTGATCTTATTCGGCATGCAGCCACTCGCCTAGGCAAAACAGAGCGCAGATTTGATCCCGCTAATCCAGAACTAAACCTACAACTACCTGACGGATCAAGGTTGTTTGCTGCGATGGAAGTTTCAATGCGGCCAACACTGATTATTAGGCGGCATCGTTTCGAGTTTTCTTCACTTAAAGAATTGTGGTTACGAAACATGATGACAAATGATGTTCGTTCTTTTTTGGGTGCTGCAGTACGTGCACGTCGCAATATTGTGATCGCTGGTGGTACTGGATCTGGCAAGACCACGCTACTACGGGCGCTGATCAATGAGATTCCGTCAAGTGAGCGACTCGTCACCATCGAAGATGCCTACGAGTTAGGTCTTGATCGGTTTGAGAATCTGCATCCAGATTACGACGCACTCCAGGCGCGACCACCAAACATTGAAGGCCGCGGAGAAATAACGATGGCTGATCTGACAAAGATGGCCCTACGCATGGATCCAGATCGCGTCATGGTAGGTGAGGTTCGTGGTGCAGAAGCGTTTCCGATGTTGATGGCGATGAGCCAGGGTAACAATGGCTCAATGTGCACGATGCACGCCGACAGCGCTCGATCGGTTTTCCCAAAACTTGTCGCGTATGTATCGATGGCGTCAATGGGAATCCCGGCAGAAACTGTCAACCTATTGCTGGCAAGTTCTGTGCATTTCGTTGTGCACATTGAAGTGGCTGATGGATCTCGATTTGTGTCGAGTATTCGCGAGGTTGTCGATGCAGATGGACCAACGATCATTTCTAATGAAGTATTCAGTCGCACGCAGACAGTTGCTCCGTTTGCTGCATTACGTGCACCAACAATCGCTCTTTTGAGAGAGCATGGTTTTGTTGACACAGAGAGGGATACATGGTCGTAGCGATCGCCGCCTTGCTGGGTGCACTCGCTGGTGTAGGTCTGCTGCTTGTTCGCGCTGGCTTGATGGGAAGAGTCGTCAAATGGCCCACCAACATTAGAATTTCGACAAAGCAAAAGTCGTCAGCGGTGAATCAGCAAGAACTCGTCGAAGCGATTGCTTCATGGACAGAACAACTGCGTGACACAATTGCCGCCGCTCACGGCCTAGAGCAGGCTATTGGTGCTACAAGCGAACTTGCTCCCTTGCTGATTGCCGATGCTGTGCGGCGCCTAGCAGCCGGACTTCGTTATGGCGGTCTCGAAGACGCACTTCGCCGTTTTGCCGAGGACGTTAATCATCCATCATGTGATTTTGTGGCGTCTGCATTAATTACAGCAACTCGTCATCAAGCACGTGAACTCGGGCCATTGCTCACTCATCTCAGCGAATGTTCTCGCGAAGAGAGCAGAGTGCAGTTACGAGTGTGGGTTGGACGGGCGCGCATCAGAAGCGCAGTTCGTATCGTGGTGTGGGTCGTCGCCATCTTTGTGAGTGGACTCTTTATTCTCGACAGACCGTACCTTGCTCCATTTGCAACAGGACAAGGGGCAGTGGTGTTGGTGGCGATCATAGCAGTGTTCAGTTGTGCATTAGTCATGTTGCGTCGTCTCGGAGACATGCCGCACACTGCACGTTTTATTGCTCGTCGAGAAACGGTGCTGCCATGAAACTAATTTCGTTCGCTCGGGCTGATTTGGCAATTGTTGGCGCAACTCAAGAACGGATCGTGACTCAGTCGCTTACGCGGGCGGTGGCGGCTTGCGCTGCGAGCATCATGGTCGTCTTGACATTAAGTAGGTTTGGGTACGCACCAACTCCTGTGATGATGATTGCTGGTGTCATCGGATCTACCATGGCGTTCGGGACATCTCCATCTCGACGATTGCGTAAATCTGCCGAACTACGCCGGCTCGACATGGAGTCAGCACTTGCTGGCTATCTCGACCTTGTCAATGTTTTGCTGGCAGGGGGTGCAGGCATGGAAACTGCTCTTCTTGCGGCGGCCGATGCAGGCGACGGATGGTGCTTTGAATTGTTTCGCGCAGCACTCACTCGGGCGCGTAGTTCACGATTGTCTTTTTGGAATCAATTCAGAGAACTCGGAGACGATCTTGGGGTGGCCTCACTTGTTGAAGTCGCCCAAAGCGTGCAGTTGGCCGGAGAACACGGATCTCGAGTTCGTACATCACTTGTCGCAAAAGCATCGGCACTTCGGGCGCGGCAATTAGCAACCATTGAATACTCCGCCCAACAAAGCACCGAAAAAATGGGAATACCAATGGTGATGCTTTTCATTGGTTTTATTTTGCTCGTCGGATACCCCGCCTTTGCCAGCACCATCGGAGTGCTGTAACTCACAACATCGCCAAAAATGAAAGGAAATATGTAATGTCAACACTCAAGCAAACCTGGACCTACTACTGGGTTCGATTCACGGCTTCGGCCGAAAAGGACAAACAACGGGGAGAAGTTAGTGCGACAACGGTGGTGATGGCGGCGGCGCTTATTGCACTTGCCATCACAGTCGGAGCCACAATCACCACGCGCGTGCGTGACAAGGCAAACACTCTGAAACTGACCTGATGGCATCACGGTATTACTCATCATGCCGCGAGCGGGGCGAGACAACCACGCAAATGGTTCTCGCCTTGCCCGTGGTTTTGATGTGTCTGCTGTGTGGTGTGCATTTTGCGGTGTTATCGCATCTTGGTCATGTAGCAAGTGTTGCGGCTGATGCCGGAGCTCGCGTTGGTGCACATGCAAAAAACTCGCGTGATTTTGAAGATGTCGCAAATGAAGTCGAGAGAATCGTACAAGACCTCAGCGCAACTCTTGAAGGTGCACCGCAGATGTCACATCACGAAAATTCGGTCGCCGTAACAGTGACCTTGAATGTCCCGTCGATTGTGCCTTTCTTGCCGCGGCGAGTAGCGCGCACCGCCACGGTACCACTTGAAGATTTTCGAGCAGAAGAGGACCGATGACAAACATCAAGCAGCATGGTTCTGTCACAGTCGAACTTGTTCTGCTAACTCCTATAATCTTCCTGTTAGGTTTCTTTATCGTGTTCTTGGGTAGGTCAAGCGGAGCACAGATGCGTGTACAACATGCAGCCGATGTTGGGGCTCGAGCAGCATCCATGGCGTCGAGCACGGCCATGTCAAACGAAGCCAAGTCAGCAGCACTTAGCGATCTCGGTGCAACAAACACCGAATGCATCAAACCGGCTGTGGTTTTTAAAAAGACTCAGCAAAAGTTATTTTGGGTCGTTACGGTGACGGTTAAATGCACGATTAATGCAGACGGCTTAACCATGCTTGGGGCACAAGAAAAAACTGTGTTTGCTGAGTCCACAGAGTATGTCGATGTATATACAGCCAGATAGTCAGTGCGTTCAGCGTAATCGTGGTTCGCTGTCGGCATTTGTGGCGTGTCTCGTCACGATGTTCTTGGCTCTTGCGGGCCTCACTTTTGATGGTGGACGTGTTATCTCTGAATACGTCGAAATGGCTGACATTGCCGAGAACGCCGCTCGCGCTGGGTCACAGATGATTGTCGACATTAGGTCGGGCAACCCTCAGATTGATGTCTCTGCCGCACGAGCGCAAGCCGAGGCCGTCTTGCGTTTGTCGGGGATACAGGGGACAGTGGGTGCATCGCAAGAAGTAATTGAGATCCGAGTTCGTCGAAGTGTCTCAATGAAGATACTGAGTCTTTTCGGTGTCGGAAATCGTTCCATCAGTATTACTCGTCGCGCAACGCCGGTGGTCGGTTGATGAAAAAATTAATCGCCCTAGTGTCTTGGACGATACTTCTTGGTATTCCATTGTTTGTCGCACGACATGCACAATCACCCCGCGTGCTGATGATGCAAGCACAGGATGACCTTGCTATGGGTGCATTATCGGCGACGCTTGTCACTGGACTGTTGTTATATGCATGCATCCTGTTGTGGGTAATTGTTGTGTTTCAGGTGTTGCGGTATGTTCTGGCTACAGCACAAGGCATCATCCATGGTGCCATCGACGCACCAAGGCCCCGGTTTATGTTGGCGATTGCAGGTGTGTTGGCACTAGCTTCTGTGCATCACGAATCAGATGCGCACACAAACTTGTCGCCAGTAGCTATTCCCGCCGAAGCTGTTATCTCGCCAGCGCTGGCGGCACTTGTGCTTAAAGATCTAGCACGACGACGAAGAACTCAATGCCTGAAGCTTCCCGTCGACACAGTGCCAGTGGTTTTGGATGAAAAAGCACAAAGTGTCCTGGACGGTCTATTGCAAACTGCCGCGGAAAATAAAGATGATTACTCCGTCCCAAGCACCAATGCCCAAGAACATGCTCTGTTGAAGTCGGCAATAGATCACGACTACTCACTGCAGATTTTATATGCAGAAGTAGACAGGGTGGAACCACTAGATCTCTGCAACGAACCAGCGCAAGTTGAATCTCACACAAGCATTGTCGTGCGGTTATTCGGATATCCACTAGTTGAAAATCACCTTGGTGTGCGCGCCGAGTTTCGCAAAACTCGCGCATTAGAACTTGCGACGTGGTTGGTTCTGAATCGACAACGCTCGCGTCGTTCTGCTGCTCGTACTGCAATGTGGGAACAAAGCGTTAGCGATTCAACGTTTTCTACCATCGTGTCTGATGTGCGACGAGCGCTCGGAGAACTCAGCCCTGGAACACATCCACACGATTGGTTGCGACCTACATTTTCAGACGAGTTGCCACTTTCTATATCAGTGACGTCAGACGCCGAAATATTGCAGCGGCGACTCGCCACTTTTCGTAGTAGACAACAAGAAAACCTAGATCACGTATTGATATGCCTTGATGGCGTGCGCGATCTACCCTTTGCAGCCACTAACTATCGTTGGCCTGATCTGGATGGCACCACCACACGATTGGTAATACTGGTCTTGACGGCATGTACTGAAGTGGCGCAATTTTGTATCGAGACCAACCAAGCCGAGGGCGCACAACGGGCAGTAGCAGCGGGTCTGCGCATGATGCCGGGGCACGATGCATTACTTGAGACACAACAACTGATTGGTCGGCGAGT